>JAAOZY010000253.1 GCA_012274205.1 Betaproteobacteria bacterium | reverse complement strand
GGTCGGTAGCCATCATCAGACTCCTACGCTGCAAGAGCCCGCTTCGGCCGAAGTGCAGACCTTCATGGCGAAGCAACTGACATGCGCGCAGCTAGTCGTTCTGCACGAAGCCGATGCGCCGTTTCATTGTCGGCGCGGGCGGGGCCATGAGCGCGCGGATTGCATCCAGGATGCCGGCAATGGCCTGGTCGTGGGTGGAGAGCTTTCTGTCGATCCTGGCTTCGAGTTCGTCCAGGCCCTTGGCGAGCTCTTTGTTGCCGGCGATCATTTCGCGCAGTCGCACGAAGGCGCGCATGATCTCGATGTTGACGGCGATGGCGCGCGGACTGTTCAAGACCGAGGACAGCATCGCCACGCCCTGTTCGGTGAAGACGTAAGGGGCATAGCGCCGGCCGCCCCAACTTGAGGTCACAAATTGTGACCTCAAGTTCCTAAACTCCTGATCGGTCAACTGAAACATGAAGTCCTTCGGGAAGCGATCCGGATTACGTTTCACCGCCTGCAGCAGAACCTTGGTTTCCACATCATAGAGATTGGCGAGATCGGCATCGAGCAGCACCTTGTGGCCGCGCAGGACCAGAATCGAGCGCTCGATGCGCTCGGCAGGAATTCCAGCGCGGCTCATGAGGCTTTGCCTGGGAATGTGTCGACGGCTCGCGCCAACGCTTTCGGGGCGCGCAGAGGAAACGGAGCGTATCGGGTTCGCATTGATATCGGCCCGCCATATGCCGCTGGCGGCCGAAGACCCAATACTGGTGCGCTTCTCCGGGTGTTGGTGCAGGAACGATCGGCTACAGTCTGCATAGAAGCGGACGATCAATAGTTAAAGTGGACCTAGCAGGTGTAACGCGATTGATAGGCCGTTGGATGACGCGTGCGTCACCGGAGGCGCGGCGTTGACGAAGCGGACGGCGGCCCGCACAATCGGCGCGTGTCCGCACCCAAGCCCTCTTCGCCGCCGCAAGCATCCTACCGGTCCATTTACCGCACCAGATTGTTCGAGGACAGAGTTGTCATCGTCACCGGCGGCGGCTCCGGCATAGGGCGCTGCACCGCGCATGAACTGGCGAGCCTGGGCGCAGCTGTTGCCCTCATTGGCCGCACGCGCGAGAAGCTCGATGCTGTATGCGCCGAAATCGGAGAGGCCGGCGGCAAGGCGAGCGCGCACCCTTGCGATATCCGTGAGGAAGAAACGGTCAAGCGCACGGTCGGCGAAATTCTAGGCGCGCACGGCAAGATCGACGGCCTGGTCAACAACGCCGGCGGCCAGTTCCCGGCGCCGCTGGCGAAAATTTCGGCCAAGGGCTGGGACACGGTGGTGCGCAACAACCTCACCGGCGGCTTCCTCATGGCGCGCGAATGCTATACGCAATGGATGGAGGAACATGCCGCCGGCTGCGCCATTGTCAATATCATTGCCGACATGTGGCTGGGCATGCCGGGCATGGGCCATTCCGGCGCGGCGCGAGCGGGCATGCTCAATTTCACCGAGACCGCGGCGATCGAATGGGCGCCGGTGCGCGTGAACGCGGTCGCGCCGGGCTGGATCGCCTCCAGCGGCATGGATCACTACGGGCCGGAGATGCGCGCGCGCATCCGCGGCCTGCATCAGCATGTGCCGCTGGGCCGCCTGGGCACGGAATCCGAAGTGTCGGCGGCGATCGTCTATCTGCTCTCGCCCGCGGCGGCCTTCGTTTCCGGCGCCTGCCTGCGCGTGGACGGCGCCGTGCCCAACGCGCGGCGCTCCTCGCCACTTGCGGGCAGGGGCGCGAACGAACCGTTCAACGCTTTCCTGCTGGCGCAACAGCCGAAAGTGCTGGACGAGGACGGCTGAGGACGCCGCGGTTGTCGCGCCGAGGCGCCTGAAACGCAGGCCGTCGGCGCTGCGCAATTGACTTCGCCTTTGCGCTAACGCATCATTTCGCCAGCGCCGCGAGCAGCCGCGGCAATGTCAATCAACGTTTCCCCGAGAGTCTAACTCCCCATGTCCCGCATCCTGCTGCTGCATGCCAGCGTCGAAGGCCAGACCTTGCTCATCGCCGAGCGCATCGCCAAAGTGCTCAGGGAAAAGGCGCACAGCGTGGAATTGTTGCCGGCCGACGGCGATCCGTCGCGTTTGGATCCGGCGGCCTGGGACGGCGTGATCATCGGCGCGTCGATCCACTACGGGCATCATCCGGCTTACCTGCATAAGCTGGTCAAGCGGCATCGCGCCGCGCTTGCCGCGAAGCCGAACGCCTTCTTTTCGGTGAGCCTGAGCGCCGGCGGGCCGCGACCCAAGCTGGCGGCGGCGCAGCGCTACATCGACAAATTCCTGCGCAAGACCGGCTGGACGCCGCAGCTGATCGCGAGCTTCGCCGGCGCGGTCAAATACAGCGTATACGGCCCGATCAAGCGCCGGGTGATGATCGTGTTCGTCGGCCTCGGCGGCGGCGAAACCGACACCTCGCGCGATTACGAGTACACCGACTGGGGCGCCGTCGAGCGCTTCGCGCACGATTACATGCAGCGGCTGGCGCAGGGATAAGCCAGGGCCGCGCCGAGGGCGCCTCAGGCGCCCACGCGCACGCACACTTTGCCGTGCACCAGGCCTTGCTCCATGCGGCGCTGCGCGCCGGCCACTTGCGCCAGATCGACGGTCTCGGCAATGTGCGGCACGATGACGCGCTCCGCGGCGAGCTGCGCCAGGCGCTGCAACAATGCACTGCCGGTCTTGAGCATGAACGGCACGCAGCGCTGGCGCGAGGTGACGCGCGCGAGCAGCGCCGACCAGTACAGCGCGCCGCGCGGCATGGTGTTGATGTACACGCCGCCGCTTGCCAGCAGCGGCCGCGCCTGCGCAAACGATGCGGCAGCTGCAGCGTCGAAAATCACGTCGTAGCGCTCGCCGGGCCGCAGCCAGTCTTCCGCCTTGTAGTCGATGACCCGCTGCGCGCCCAGGGCGCGGACGTAATCGACATTGGCCGTGCCGCACACGCCGGTGACGCGCGCGCCGATCCAGCGCGCGATCTGCACCGCGCTCGCGCCCACGGCTCCGGAGGCGCCGCTGATCAGAACCGACTGTCCGGCCTGCAGCCCGGCGACGTCGGTCAGCGCCTGCAGCGCCGTGCCCGAGGCGACCGGCAGGCTTGCCGCGAGCTCATCGCTCAGCGCCTCGGGAATGGGCGCGATCAGGTCCGTGGACAGGGCGAGGAACTGCGCGCATGAACCCCTGCCGGCCATGGGGTTGACCGAACCGAATACGCGCTGGCCCGGCTGGTAGGCACTCACGCCGGCGCCGAGCGCGCTGATTTCTCCGGCGAAATCCTTGCCGGTAATCGCCGGGCGCTTGGGGCGGCCGATGAGGCGCATGATGCCATTGCGCAATTTGAAGTCGACCGGATTCAAAGCGGCCATGCGCACGCGCACCTGCACCTCGCCGGGCGCAGCCTGCGGCACCGCGATCTCGCGCAGCGCCAGCACCGAGTCGTCGCCGAAGCGCTCGTACATTATTGCCTGCATGTGCACTCCATTCGTTGCGTGCGGCGCGCCGGTGTGCCGGCGCAAATCCCTAGGCGGCCGTCTGTACCCGCCTTACTTGCCGTCGCGCCGCTGACGCAGCAGCATGCGCACGCCCAGGGCAATCGGAATGACTGGCCACCATTGCGCCAGCAAGGCCCTCAACTGGACGACCGGCAGGATGCCGAGGTTGATCAGCAGGAAGACGCAGCCGACCAGGATCAGCACGACGGCGCCGAAGCCGGAATTTGTGCGCATGAACGCTCCTTTAAGATGCGATGGCGCGACGCTGGATTGCGCCGTGCCCTTGCCGGTCTAGTACTTCCAGCCGCCGCTGGCGAGCCACTTTTCGACCTGCTCCAGGCGGTCGGCGCCCCAGAAGGCTTCGCCGTCCACCATGATATAGGGCGAGCCGAATGCGCCGCGCGCAATCGCCTTGTCCGACTCGGTTTTCAGCAGCTCCTTGATCGCTGGGTCGTTCAGCGCCACGCGCACCGCCTCCGCCTCCAGCCCGAACCTGGCGCACACGGCAATTGTGTCATCCGGGTTGGAGATATTGATGTCGTCGACGAAATAGGCGCGGTAGAGCGCAGCCACCAGCGCCTTCGCCCGCTTCGGGTCGCTGCGGTCAAGCCAGTAGAAGGCGCGCGCCGGCGCCTGCGAGGAAATCGGAAAAACCGTGGGGAGCTTGTATTCGACGCCGTAGTAGCCGGCGCTGCGGGCAAAGTCATGCCAGGCGTAGTCGCCCTTCAGCGGCACGCTCGGCAGCGGCGCGCCGCCGGTGATTTTCATCGCGGCGCCGAGCAGGAAGGGATGCCACAGGACTTCGCGCCCGTGCTTCGCGCCGAGCGCATCTATCCTGGTGCTCGCGAAATAGCCGTAGGGAGAGGAAAAGTCGAAATAGAAATCGATCGGTGCCGCCATATCTGCTCCTTCGTCGGGTTTGCCTGCTTGTGCTTCCATGTTCACGCCGCGCCCGCTCCGCGTCCAGCAATTCAAGCTCAAAAAGGGCTGTAGTCGATGCGAATTTGACGCATCGCACCAATTGGTTAGACCAAGTATAAGCCAGGACAATCGAACCCATCTGAACTGGCGATTGGATTAGTTGCGCCCACGGCCTTATGTTAACTCTAGGCAGTGCGTTTTGCGCCGCTGGCTCAAAGAGAAGATGAGGTAGCACAAATGAAACTCTACCCGCCCATGTACCCTGGCGAAAGCATTCTGCATCCCGGTAAGCTTCCCGGGGGCGATTTCGGCAGCGTTTGGGCAAAAGCCGCGCTCTGGACTGGTTTTGTGCGGAGCAATACGGCTGCGGCTAAGCGGCCCGAATTCGGCATCGACGTGCTGGCCGTTGAGCAACAAGCCCGCGCCGCACGCAATGCGCGGATAGCGAGCCAGATCAAGTCCTATTTCACCGCGAAAAAGCGCCAGTCCTAGCCCGGGACAGAATGCGCGGATCCCCGGCGCGGCAAACCCGCGCCGGCATGGAATCAGCGCTTGCGCGCGATCACGTCCATGCCGCAGCGGTAGCGCGGGCTGACGTCGTAGTGCAGCGGCTCGAAGCCGCATTCCTGCAGCAACGCGTATAGTCTGGCGCGGCTGAAGCAGTGGTAATGCTCCAGCTCGCCCCAGTAGGGATTGGCCTGCTGCGCGTCGAGCGCGCGCCACACCGCGGTGTCGATATTCGGTGTGGACACGAACAGCAGGCCGCGTGGCTGCAGCAGCTGTGCGGCGCGCTCCAGCGCGGGGCGCGGGAATGCGATGTGCTCGAGCACGTCGGCCAGCGATACCACTTGGAAAGCCGCCGCTTCCTCGATCCCGAATATGTCGCAGCAGCGCGCATCGAAGCCGAGCGCCTTTAGTTTGGCGACGCTCGCTGCGCGCAGGTCCAGTCCCAGCGGCCGGTAGCCCCATTCGGCTGCGGTAAACAGCAGTGAGCCATTGCCGAAGCCGACATCGAGCCAGCGCGCCGGCGCCGCGCCTGCGCGCACAGGCGCGGGGTCAAGATGCGCGGTGACGCACTCGACCACCCCGGCCCACAGCGCGCGCTGCCGCTCCACATCATCACCCGGTAGTTGTCCGGGCGGCGTGCTCGCGAACAGCAGGGCCTCGGCCGCCCGATTGAAATAGCCCTCGGCGAACACGTGGCCGCAGCCGTGGCAGCGGCACCAGGCTATGGTCGCCGGCAGCGCCGGCTGATACAGCGGGTGGCGCGTGCAATCGGCCTCGTGCAGGTCGAGGATGGCCGCGTTGCCGCACAGCGGGCAGGACGCGTAGGCGATGCGCGCCGGTTCGATCTCAGGCTCCGGCGAGGGCGCGTCCGATCACCATGCGCTGGATGTCGCTCGCGCACCTGGAGCAACAAGAGGGCATGCCCCCTTGTCCCCCAAGGGGACTTCCTTCGGGGCGCAGATCCCCCATATTGGCGCGTCGCTCCATCGCTAGCTGGCGAGGGCTCGGCCTATGACCATGCGCTGGATGTCGCTCGCGCCTTCGTAGATCTGCGCCACACGCACGTCGCGATAGATGCGCTCCACCGGGAAGTCGTTGACGTAGCCATAGCCGCCGTGGATCTGGATCGCGTCGGAGCAGACTTTCTCCGCCATTTCGGAGGCGAACAGCTTCGCCATCGACGCTTCCTTCAGGCAGGGCAGCGACGCGTCGCGCAAGGTCGCGGCATGCAGCACCATCTGCCGCGCCACTTCGATTTGCGTGGCCATGTCGGCGAGGCGGAAATTCACCGCCTGATGCTCGATGATAGGTTTGCCGAAGCTGACCCGCTCATGCGCATACTTCAGCGCGGCTTCGAACGCAGCGCGCGCCATGCCTACCGACTGCGCGGCGATGCCGATGCGTCCGCCCTCCAGGTTGGACAGGGCGATGCGATAGCCCAGGCCCTCGGTCCCGAGCAGGTTTGCCGCAGGCACGCGGCAATTCTCGAACGCGATCTGCGCGGTATCGGAGGCGTGCTGGCCGAGCTTGTCCTCGATGCGCGTGACCACGTAGCCGGCGCTGTCGGTGGGCACGATGAATGCGCTGATGCCTTTCTTGCCCGCTGCCTTGTCCGTTACCGCGAACACCACCGCCAGCTGCGCATTCTTGCCGCTGGTGATGAACTGTTTGACGCCGTTGAGCACATAACTACTGTCCGCGCGCTCGGCGCGCGTCTTGATCGCCGACGCGTCCGAGCCTACGTGCGGCTCGGTCAGGCAGAAGCAGCCGAGCATGTCGCCGCGCGCGAGCGGCTTGAGGTAGCGTTCCTTCTGCGCATCGTTGCCGTAGCCGTTGAGGATGTTGCATACCAGGGCCTGCACGCTGGTGATGGTGGAGGTCGCGCCGTCGCCGGCGGCGATTTCCTCCAGCGCCACGGCGAGCGAGACGTAATCCATCCCGGCGCCACCCCATTGTTCCGGCACGGTCACACCGAGCAGGCCCATCGCGGCCATTTCCCCGAGCTGCTCACGCGGGAATATGCACTCGCGGTCCCAGCGCGCGGCGTTCGGCGCCAGGCGCTCGGCCGCGAACGCGCGCACCGAATCGCGGATCATCTGCTGTTCCTGGTTGAGGATCATCGCGCCTCCCGCACCGGCTCGATGCGGTTCAAACCAGCTCGAGCGCCATCGCCGTGGCTTCGCCGCCGCCTATGCACAGGCTGGCGACACCGCGCTTGCCGCCGGTCTTGCGCAGCGCGCCGATCAGCGTCACCAGGATGCGGGCGCCGGAGGCGCCGATCGGGTGGCCGAGCGCGCAGGCGCCGCCGTGGATATTGACTTTCTCGTGCGGCAATCCGTGTTCCTTCATTGCCACCATGGTCACGACGGCAAAGGCTTCGTTGATTTCGTACAAGTCCACCTTGCCCGTGTTCCAGCCGGTCTTGTCGTAGAGCTTTCTGATCGCACCCACCGGCGCGGTGGTGAACCAGCCGGGTTCCTGCGCGTGGGTGCTGTGGCCGACCACGATCGCGAGCGGCGCGAGGCCGAGCTTCTCCGCCGTGGAGCGGCGCATCATCACCAGCGCCGCGCCGCCGTCGGAAATCGAACTCGAGTTCGCCGCCGTGATGGTGCCGTCCTTCTTGAACGCGGGTTTGAGCGTCGGGATCTTGTCGAAATTGGCCTTGAACGGCGACTCGTCCATTTCCATGAAGCGCTCGTCCTTGCCGCCTTTGATCGCCATAGGCGTGATTTCCCAGGCGAAGGCGCCGCTCTTGTTGGCTGCCTGCGCGCGCTCGAGCGAAGTCACGGCGTACTTGTCCTGCTCGGCGCGCGTGAAGTTGTACTTCGCGGCGCAGTCCTCGGCGAAACTGCCCATCAGCCGCCCCTTGTCGTATGCGTCTTCGAGGCCGTCGTAGAACATGTGGTCGAGCAGCTGGCCGTGGCCGAGGCGGTAGCCGCCGCGCGCCTTGGCGAGCAGGTAGGGCGCATTGGTCATGGACTCCATGCCGCCGGCGACCATGATGTCGTTGGTTCCCGCGACGAGCAGATCGTGCGCGAACATCGCCGCCTTCATGCCTGAGCCGCACATCTTGTTGATGGTGGTGCAGCCGGTGGCGAGCGGCAGCCCGGCGCCGAGCGAGGCCTGGCGCGCCGGCGCCTGGCCCTGCCCCGCCGGCAGCACGCAGCCCATGATGACTTCGTCCACCTGCTCGGGCTTGATTTTCGCGCGCTCCACCGCGGCGCGGATCGCCGCCGCGCCCAGTTCGGCGGCGGCGAATTGCTTCAGTTCACCCTGGAACGCGCCCATCGGAGTGCGCGTGGCGGAGACGATGACGATAGGATAGTTCATGGTTTTCCTTTCAATAGTCAGATGTGTTTTGCGATTGCGGCTGGCGGCGGCCGGTCTTACCTGGTTTCGCCGAACAGTTCGCGCCCGATGAGCATCCTGCGGATTTCGGAAGTGCCGGCGCCGATCTCGTACAGCTTGGCGTCGCGCCACAGGCGGCCGGTCGGCGTTTCATTGATATAGCCCATGCCGCCCAGGGCCTGAATCGCCTCGCCCGCCATCCAGGTGGCTTTCTCCGCCGAGTAGAGGATGGCGCCGGCGGCGTCCTTGCGCGCGCCGGTTCCGGCGAGCTTGCCGCGGTCCAGCGCCTTGCCTACGGCGTAGACATAGGCGCGGCAGGCGTTCATGGTGGTGTACATGTCGGCAAGCTTGCCCTGCATCAGCTGGAACTCGCCGATCGGCTGGCCGAACTGCTTGCGCTCGTGCACATAGGGAATGACCACGTCCATGCAGGCCGCCATGATCCCGAGCGGTCCGCCGGAGAGCACCGCACGCTCATAGTCCAGGCCGCTCATGAGCACGTTCACGCCGCGGCCCATGCCGCCGAGGATATTTTCTTCCGGCACTTCGCAGTCGCGGAACACCAGCTCGCAGGTGTTGGAGCCGCGCATGCCGAGCTTGTCCAGCTTTTGCGCCGTGGAAAAGCCCAGGAAGCCCTTTTCGATGAGGAAGGCGGTGATGCCGCGCGGCCCGGCCGCGCCGTCGGTCTTGGCGTAGACCACGAGCACGTCGGCGTCCGGCCCGTTGGTGATCCACATCTTGTTGCCGTTGAGGACGAACTTGCCGCCCTTGTGCTCGGCCTTGAGGCGCATGCTCACCACGTCCGATCCGGCGCCCGGTTCGGACATCGCCAGCGCGCCCACGTGCTCGCCGGAGATGAGCTTGGGCAGGTATTGGCGGCGCTGCGCCTCGGTGCCGTTGCGGCAGATCTGGTTCACGCACAGGTTGGAGTGGGCGCCATAGGAAAGCCCGACCGAGGCGGAGGCGCGGCTGATCTCCTCCATCGCGATGATATGGGCGAGGTAGCCCATGTTGGTGCCGCCGTTTTCTTCGTCCACGGTGATGCCGAGCAGGCCGAGCGCGCCGAACTTGCGCCACAGGTCCGCGGGAAATTCGTTGGCGCGGTCGATCTCGGCCGCGCGCGGCGCAATCTCGCTCGCCGCGAAGGCGCGCACCGTGTCGCGCAGCATATCGGTGTCTTCACCGAGGTCGAAGGGCAGGGAGGGAAAGTCGATCATGTCTTGTCGTCCAATTCAGTGTAGCGCTGCTTGACGGATCCGCCGGATCGAAGACTGTACGAGCCGTTTACGTAAACGTCAATCAGACCGGGCATCAGCCGGCCGGCTTGCCCGCCTTGCGGCCGCCGCTGAGGAGCTTGCGGCTTTGCGCCTCGAACACCGCAATTTCCCCCAGCATCTCGTCGATGTCGGCGCGCTGGCGCTCGAGTTGCTCGCGCCGCTCCGCCAGCGCCGCGAGAAATTGCTCGAGCTGTGGTTTCTGGTCGCGGGCCGAATCGTACAGTTCGAACATCGCCGCCACCTCGGACAGCGACAGGCCCAGGCGTTTGCCCCGCAGGATCAGTTTCAGCCGCACAAAATCGCGTTTGGCGTAGATGCGCCGGCTGCCCGAGCGCTGCGGCGAAAGCAGCCCCTGGTCTTCATAGAAGCGGATCGCGCGCGGGGTAACATCGAATTCGCGCGCCAGATCGCTGATGCTGTAGGTCTCTTCGCGGCGGCTGGGGACAGTACTCATATTGCGCAGCAACATAAATGGCGAGAGTCGCAATTATTTGCGAGAATTGGCTTTTTTGGCACCAGGCCGATACGGCCCCGGATGCATTCTAGCCCAAGCGCGAGGCTGGCGCCGACGGCGCAATCCGCTGCCTGAGGGACGCCGCCATTCCCGGCACGCCCGTGGCAAAATGAACTGCGCGGTGCGGATGCGGCGCGAATTCGGGGGCGCATGGGCACGGCCCGGCTTAAACCAGCGGTACCAGGGAGTAGAACTATGAGCAAGGAGCAAGCCAAACCCGAGGCCGCAGGAACCGATTCGGCGAAGATCTTCGCCGAAGTGGCCGAGCGATCCAGTCGCATCATGGGCGATTTCCTCAAGCGCCAGGCCAAAGCGAAAGACCCGGCGCTTAGCGACGAGTTCGGCATAGGCAAGGCGTTCATGGACCTGTCGGCGCTGATGCTCGCCAAGCCGCAGCAGCTCGCCGAGGCGCAGATGAACATGTTCTGGGATTACACGCGTCTGTGGCAAAACAGCTGGATGCAGATGATGGGGCAGAAGGTGGAGCCGGTCGCCGTGCCGCGCAAGGGCGACAACCGTTTTCGCCATCAGGACTGGGAAAATCATTTTCTGTTCGACTATGTCAAACAGTCATACCTGATCGCAGCGCGCCACATCCACCAGGCGGTGTCGCAGGTCGAAAATTTGCCCGCAGACGAGCGCAAGAAAGTGGATTTTTTCACGCGCCAGTACATCGATGCGCTGTCGCCCTCCAACTTTGCGCTGACCAACCCGGAAGTCGTGCGTGAAACGATGGCCTCGGGCGGTCAGAACCTGCTGCGCGGGCTGAACAATCTGCTCGCCGACATCGAGCGCGGCGACGGCCAGCTGCAGATCAGCATGACCGATCCCAAGGCGTTCAAGATGGGCGAGAACATCGCCACCACGCCGGGCAAGGTGGTGTTCCAGAACGAATTGATGCAGCTGATCCAGTATCAGCCGAGCACGAAGAAGGTGTACAAACGGCCGCTGCTGATCATCCCGCCCTGGATCAACAAGTACTACATCCTCGACTTGCGCGAATCCAACTCTTTCATCAAGTGGGCGGTGGACCAGGGGCACACGGTGTTCGTGATTTCCTGGGTCAATCCGGGCAAGGAATACGCCGGCAAGAGTTTCGAGGACTATTTGCACCAGGGGCCGAACGAAGCGCTGGACGCGATTGAAAAGGCCACCGGCGAGAAGCAGGTCAATGTGATCGGCTATTGCCTCGGCGGAACCCTGCTCGGCGCGGCCCTCGGGGTAATGGCGGCGAAGAAAGACAAGCGCGTCGCCAGCGCCACCTTCTTCGTCTCGCTGCTCGACTTTTCCATCCCGGGTGAGCTCGGCGTGTTCATCGACGAGAAGCAGGTGGAGAATCTGGAGCGGCGCATGAACGAGCGCGGTTATCTCGAAGGCTCGGAGATGGCCGGCACCTTCAACATGCTGCGCTCGAACGACCTGATCTGGTCGTTTGTGGTGAACAACTACCTGATGGGCAAGGATCCGTTTCCGTTCGACCTGCTCTACTGGAACTCGGATTCGACGCGCATGCCGGCAAGGATGCACAGCTTCTACCTGCGCAATATGTACCTCGGCAACAAGCTGAAGGATCCGGGCGGCATTAGCATGGACGGGGTGCCGATCGACATCAGCAAGATCAAGATCCCGGCGTATTTCATCTCCACCGCCGAGGACCACATCGCGCCGTGGAAGTCGGTGTACAAGGGCGCGCGCGTCCTGTCCGGGCCGGTGCGCTTCGTGCTCGGCGGCTCCGGCCACATTGCCGGCATCGTCAATCCGCCCGCGGCGAACAAGTACTGCTACTGGACCAACGCGGCGGCTCCCGCCGAGGCTGAGGAGTGGCTGGGTACGGCAACGCGCCATGAAGGCTCGTGGTGGGGCGACTGGCAGGCATGGATGGACAAGAACAACGGCGGCATCAAGGTCGGGGCGTGCGTGCCCGGAGACGGCGCGCTGCCGGTGATCGAAGCCGCTCCCGGCAGCTATGTCAGCCTGCGCCTGGCTGCGGAAACGACCAAGCCGAAATCAAGTTCCGGCCAGAAATAGCGGAATACGGAATACGTCCACTCAGCCCGTTCGGGCCGGCGCGGACACTTGACCCTACAGCAGCTTGCCTTGGTTCATGCCGCGGTTGCGCCATTTCCGATGTCGCCATATACTGTTGCGCAATATAAAAGAAACATAAAATAAAACAGAAGCTTGATGAGCTCGCGGGAACCTTCCCGGATGGCAGAAACCTAAGCATTAAGAATTCGCGTCAGGCGAAAAGATCGGGCGCGAGGGGTTTCAGGCAGTATTCCGGGGGAAGCAGCGATGGGCTTGCCGGAATTGCTTCAGTGCAGCAAAGCCCGTAAAGAGCGTGGAATCACGGACGGCAGCGGTGCAGGTTTCCGCAGTCTTTCGTGAATAGAAGCGCCAATCAAAACTAGGAGGAGATAAATCATGCGGAAATCTTTTCAATGTGGCGGCATGGCCCGTGCGCTGGCGTTTGGCGCGGCGCTCGGTGCAGGCGCATTTGCCGGAGCGCCGGCCTATGCGCAGGCGGGTGGCGACACCATCGTCCTGGGGTCGGCGATTTCGATCACCGGCAAGTATTCCCAGGAAGGCAAGAACGCGAGCGATGGCTACAACTTCGCGGTCAAGCGCATCAACGAGATGGGCGGGGTGAAGATCAACGGCAAGTCCTACAAGCTTGCGATCAAATACTACGACGACGAGTCGACCCCGGCGCGCACGGCGCAACTGCTGGAGCGCATCATCAACCAGGACGGTATCAAGTTCGTCCTTGGCCCCTACGGCTCCGGCCCGACCAAGGCCGCCGCGCCGGTGACCGAGAAATACAAGATTCCCATGGTCGAATCCGAGGGCGCTTCGCGCTCGCTCTTCACCCAGGGCTATCGCTACATGTTCGCTGCGCTGTCGACTTCGGATCAATATCTGTCGCCGGTGATCGACCTCGCGGCCGAGTTGGCGCAGAAGAGCGGCAAGAACCCGTCGGACCTGAAGATCGGCATGGCATTCGAGAACGACCCGTTCTCGCTCGACGTGCGCCAGGGCGTGGTCGACGAGGCCAAGAAGCACAATATGAAAATCGTGGTCGACGACAAGATGCCGCGCGACCTGAGCGACATTTCCGCCACGCTGACCAAGATCAAGGCGGTGAAGCCGGATATCCTGGTGTTCTCGGGCCACACCAAGGGCGCGACCACCGCCGCGCGGCAGATGAAGGAATTGGGCGTCAATGCATCGGTCGTGGCCATGACGCACTGCGAGTCGGCCAAGCTGACGACCCAGTTCGGCGCTGCGTCCGAAGGCATCCTGTGCCCGACGCAGTGGGCGGAAACCCTCAAGTACAAGGACGACGTGTTCGGCACGGCCATGGACTACAACAAGGCGTTCCTGGCGGCGCACCCCGAATACAAGATAGTTCCCTACCAGGTCGCGCAGGGTTCGGCGGCGGTCGAGATCTGGGCCGATGCGTTCCGCCGCGCGCAGAGCCTGGACCCGGAGAAGCTGCGCGACGCGCTTGCCGCGTCGGACTTCCAGACCTTCTACGGCAACATCAAGTTCAGCGCAGAGGGCAACAACGTCGCCAAGCCGATGGTGCTGCGCCAGATCCAGGGCGGGAACTACGTCGTGGTGGCGCCGACCAAATACGCTTCCGAACCGATAGCGTATCCGCGCAAGGCGCCGCAGTAAGCGTCCGACCAACCGATAAGCCAGCATAGGCGCGCCGGCCTGCACGGGTCGGCGCGGTCGCGTCCATGTGGGACAATCTGCAGATCCTCGGTAACGCGCCGGTCTTTAATATTCAGCTCCTGCTGAACGGCTTGAGCATCGGCGCGGTGTTCGCGCTCGCTGCCTACGGCCTCGCGCTGGTATGGGGCGTAACCAGCGTCAAGAACCTGGCCCAGGGCGATTTCGTCATGATGGGCGGCTACCTGGGCTATGAGCTTTCGCGCCACGGCATCCACCCGATGGTGGCAATCGTACCGGTCGCCGCGCTCATGTTCGGCTACGGCTGGATCATCTACAAGCTGATCATCCGCCGCGTGATCCAGCTAGACCTGTTCACTTCGCTGCTCGCCACCTTCGGCCTTGCGATCACCATGCAGCAAGCGCTCAACCTGGTGTTCGGCCCCGACGTGCGCACGCTCAAGTCCGGATTCGGACGCTTCGAGATGTTCAACGGAATGGTCGACATCACGCAGATCCGCGTCATCGCGTTCGGCATGTGCCTGGTGCTCGCGATTGCCCTGGTGATGTTCCTGAAACGGAGCCGCATCGGGCAGGCGATCCGCGCGACCGCGCAGGATCCGCGCGCCGCACGCGTGCTCGGCGTCAACACCGACATGGTCTATGCGCTCACCTTTTCGATAAACTCCGCGATTTGCGGCGTGGCGGGCGTAATCATCGCGATGATCTGGGTGATCCAGCCGTTCTACGGCATCGCCTATTCGGTGCGCGCGTTCGTCATCGTGACCGCCGCCGGGCTGGGCAACTTTCCGGCGGTGATCCTGACCGCGCTCGGACTCGGGGTGATCGAACAGTACAGCGGGTTCGTGCTCGGCGCCCAGTTCCAGCAGGCGACGGTCGTCGGCCTGCTGCTCGCGATCCTGATCTGGCGCCAGGCGCGCCTGCGCCGCCAGCGCATGGTGCTCCAATGAGCCGGCGCTCGCTCGCGCTGCACCTGCTGCTCCTGGCGGCGGGCATCGCCGCGCCTTTCCTGTTCCCCGCGCACGCGGTGCAGTTCGCGGTGTTCTGGGTATTCGTGCTGTTCGCCATGACCTGGGACACCATGGGCGGCCAGATGGGCTACAACTCTCTCGGCAATATCCTGTTTTTCGGTCTTGGCATGTACATCTGCGCAGTGACGCAGATCGGCCTGGTCTACGACGTTGCCGAATATACGGCCGCCAGCGGCGCGATCAAGATCGACTTTACCGATCAGCAGTACTACATGGGCCTCGCCTTGGGCGTGTTCCTGGCCGCGATCGTGCCGGTGGTCGTGGCAGCGATCCTGAGCTGGATCCTGTTGGGCCTGCGCGGGCCCTACTTCGCCATCGGCACTCTGGGAGTGGCCATCGCCGCAGCCGAACTGACCAACGCCTGGGACTACGTCGGCGGCGGCAGCGGGATTTCCATGCCGGTCTTTCCCGGCGGTCCGGGGATGCGCGAGCGTTTCTTCTACTACGCCTGCATGGCCGCGACCGTCTTGTGCTTCCTGTTCCTGCGCTGGCTCTACAGCACCCGCTTCAGCCTGGCGATAAACGCGATTCGCGATGACGAGGACAAGGCCGAAGCGCTCGGCCTGCACACCGGGCGCTACAAGATGGTCGCCTGGTCGGTTTCGGCTTTCTTCCTGGGAATCGCCGGCGCGCTGTTCGGCAACATGACCGGCTTCATCGAGCCGCTGGAGACCGCCTACCCGACGCTAACCTTCGGCATTTTCATGGTCGCGATGACCCTGCTCGGCGGCAAGGGAACGCTGTGGGGCCCGATCCTCGGCGCCACCCTGTTCTATACGCTGCGCGAACTCACCTGGACCTACCTGCTCGGCTGGCAGTACATCGCGCTCGGCGTGCTGATCATCGTCAACGTGGTCTATTTCCAGCAGGGCATCCTCGGCTGGCTGCGGGCGCGCCGGCCGCAGTGGTTCGGCGTGCAGGTCGAGACGCGCTCGGCCAAGGAACTCGGCAAAGCCGGGCGCAGCACATGAGCGGCGCGGTCATAGAGGTGCGCGGCGTTACCAAGGCGTTCGGCGGCGTCGTTGCGAATGACAATGTGTCGCTCAAGGTGACGCCGGGCGAAATCACCGGACTGATCGGCCCGAACGGCTCGGGCAAGACCACACTGTTCAATTCGATCGTCGGCCAGTATCCGATCGATCACGGATCGATCCTGTTCGAAGGCCGGGAGATTTCGCGCCTGTCGGTGCAGCAGATCGCGCGGCTCGGCATGCTGCGCACCTTCCAGCAGACGCGCATATTCGCGAAAATGGACTGCATTCAGAATCTGCTGATTTCCCTGTCGCACCGAGAGCACGCATGGCAGAACATGTTCGGGCGCTACTCGCCCGAACTGATCGAGAAGGCCGAGCATCTGCTGGAATTCGTGGGCTTGTATTCCAAGCGCACGCTGGTCGCGGGATCCTTGTCCTTCGGGCAGCAAAAGCTGCTCGAATTTGCGATGGCGCTGATGAATGAGCCGAAGGTGCTGCTGCTGGACGAACCCACCGCAGGCATCAACCCGACCCTGATCAACGGGCTGATCGACCGCCTCAAGCGCGCCAACCAGGAGTTCGGCATCACGCTGTTCGTGATCGAGCACAATATGCGGGTGATCATGAATCTCGCGAACCATATTTACTGCATGTCGCACGGCGAAATGCTCGCCAGCGGCTCGCCCGCCGAGATACGCGACGACCAGCGCGTGATAGACGCCTATCTGGGAGCGCACTGATATGGCTGGCCCAATGGCGCGCGCCGCCGGTTACCACGAGGGCTCCGTCGACCTCGTCCTGTCGGTCGACGATGTCGCGCGTCAGGCCGAGGAACTGCGCGTCGAGATTCCCGAATCGGAGCTGAAGGCGCTGGCGGGCAACGAGCCCTTCCTTTCCATCAGGAACCTGCGCGCCGGGTACGGCAACATGGAGATCCTGCACGACCTCACCCTGCACGTGGGACGCGGCCAGTCCCTGTGCCTGATCGGCCCCAACGGGGCCGGAAAATCGACGGTGCTGCACTCGATCTATGGCTTTACCCAGATCTACGGCGGTGAAATCACGGTAGGGTCGGGCAGCGACCGGCGCGACATCACGCACCTGGGCTCTGAGCGCAAGCTCAAGGAGGCGCGCGTCGCCTATATCATGCAGGACAAGTCGGTGTTCCCGAACATGACGGTGGAAGAGAACCTGCTGATGGGAGGCTATCTGCTGCACTCCCATGCGAAGGCGAAAGCGGCCGCCGAGCGTGTATTCGACAAGTACAGCCGCCTCGCCGCGCGCCGCAGTCATGCGGCGAAAGTGCTGTCGGGCGGCGAGCGGCGCCTGCTGGAGATCTCGCGCGCGCTGGTGATGGAGCCAGATGTGCTGTTGGTCGACGAACCTTCGATCGGCCTGGAGCCGCGCTTCATCGACATGGTGTTCGAGATCCTGCACGACCTTCAGCACCAGGAAGGCAAGACCATCCTCATGGTGGAGCAGAACGCCAAGAAAGGCCTGGAATTCGCCGACATCGGCTATGTGCTGGTTTCGGGCGAGACCGCAATGGCCGCGACGGGGAATGCGCTGCTGGAGAATCCGGACGTCGGCCGCCTGTTCCTCGGCGGCTGAGCTGCCGCTGGGCCGTCGTGTTGCCGCTCAGGCCCTGAATCTGCGCAGGTAGTCCATGCCTGCAACGGCGCGGCTGCCGTACCAGGAGGTCATCTCGCCGTCGATGCGAGCCACTGTCTTGCCGCACATCGCAGGCAGCGCGCGCAGTTCGGCCGCGTCGCGCTCGCGAAAACGATAAGGCTCGCCCGGCAGCAGCACCAGCCCCACGTCGCGCAGCACGGTTTCGTCCAGCTTCACTTCGGGGTAGCGCACCGACGCGACTTCCGGCGCGGTATCCAAACCGGCCAGCGCGAGCGTGCGCGATATGTACGTATCGCGCGAAACCGTCATCCACGGGTCCTTCCAGATCAGGTACAGCACGCGCCGCCGCGGCCAGGCGCGCGCGGCCCGGATCAGCGCGTCGAGGGCCTGCTCGAACCGTGCGCACAGTGCCTCGGCCTCCCGCTCGCGGCCGAAAATTCCGCCGAGCAGGCGGTAAAGGCCCGGATTGTCCTGCGGGGAGAGCGGATGGGTGACGATCAGATGCGGCACGAATTGCGCCAGTGCCGCGGCCGTCGGCTTCTCGTTCTCGTCGATATTCAGCAGCACGTGCGTGGGCGCGAGCGCACGCACTTTCGCCAGGTCCACGTCCTTCGTGCCGCCGACCTTAGGCACGCGCTGCAGGGTTTCGCGCGGATGCACGCAGAAGCCGCTGCGGCCCACCAGCTGGGGCGCCAGACCGAGCTCGCACACCAGCTCGGTGAGCGAGGGCACCAGCGAAACGATGCGCGCCGGGGTTTGCGCGCGCGGGTGCTGCGTGCCGGCGGCGTCGCGCCACATATGGCGCTCAGATCGCCGGATCGCGCGGCGCGATCCCTGCGCCGATTCCGCTGCAGGCGCCGGTGATGCAGAGCCTGAGCGGCACCGGCGCCGCTATTTTCCGCGCTCCTTGCGCGCCAGCTCGACCAGCTGCTGCACCACCTGTATCAGCTCGCTGGTGCCGCCGGTCATGCGCGCGGAAGTGAGGAACTTGCCGTCGACCACGATGCTCGGAACGCCCTTGATTTCGAACGCCTGCATCAGCACGTGTGCCGCGGCGAGCTTCGCCTTGATCTGCGGCGAGTTGTAGATGTCGATGAACTTCTGCTTGTCGAGGCCGTTGTGCGCGACCCAGGCCGCAGCGACCTGCTCTTCGTTGAGCTTGAGGCCGTTGAAGTGGAAATTGTCATATACCGGCCAGTGCAGGCGCCCCAGCTGGCCCATGGCTTCCAGTGTGTAGAACAATTTGGCGAAATTGTCCCAGTTGTCCGAGGACAGCGCCGGCACGCGGCGCAGCACTACCGAGGCCGGCCCGTTGAAATACCAGCGTGACAGCTTCGGCTCGAGTTCGTAGCAGACCGGACAGCCGTAGTAAAAAAACTCGATAACTTCGATCTTGTCCGCGCTTGCCACCGCATACGGCTTGTCGAGCCGGATGTAGTTGCGGCCTGGCTCGAGCGCGGAGGGCGCCTGGGCATGGGCGGCGGCGGCGAGGGCGAGCAGCAGCAGCGCCAGCGCGTTTCTCAGAAAGGTCATGGTCGCTTTCCCCGGGGGCAAACTGGAAGTGAGAATAATAAGCTTATCCGGCGGGCTTTGCCAAAACTGCCGGTGCCGGGCGCAGATTGCCGCCATGC
The DNA here is from genome assembly GCA_012274205.1 of Betaproteobacteria bacterium. Taxonomy (GTDB): domain Bacteria; phylum Pseudomonadota; class Gammaproteobacteria; order Burkholderiales; family SG8-39; genus 2-12-FULL-64-23. Next base: position 2,887 of record JAAOZY010000253.1, on the reverse strand, counting down.
TAGCCCGCCCGTGCCTGCCTATTTCCTCTGCGCAGGCTTGCCGCCCTTCTTGCGCTCCTGCTCGATCAGGTAATCGGTGACGGAGAGCAACTGCTCGAACGACCTGATGTTATCCGTGATGACGACGTAGCGGCCGTCGACCGCCATCGACGGCACGCCCTCGATCTTGAACGACTGCGTGAGCTGCGCGGCGCGCTTGAGCTTGCCCTCCACGCTGAAGGAGCGGTAGGCGGCGGCGAATTTCTTCGTGTCCACGCCGTGCTTGCCCAGCCATTCCGTCAGCGCCGCTTCATTGCCGACGCGCAATCGCGAGCCGGTGTGCACCGCGTCGAACAGCGCCTTGTGCAGGCGCTCCTCCTGGCCGATCGCATCGAGCGCATAGTAGGCGCGCGCGCCCTGCGCGTACTCTTCGTTGAACATGGCCGGTACGCGGCGGAAATGCACGTCCTTCGGCAGCTTTTTCACCCATGGTTCGAGCACCGGCTCGAAATCGTAGCAATGCGGGCAGCCATACCAGAAAAACTCGATGACTTCGATCTTGCCCGGAATATCGGTGGGCTGGGGCGGGGACAAATCACGATACTCGACGCCCGCCGTAGGCTGTGCCTGCGCCAGACCGGTCGCGCCAAATAGAATCAAAGCCGCAATGAGCCGTTTGAACATTTGTTTCTCCTGATATCCTGCTACAAAACGAGGGGATCTGCCCATCGCGCCTGCGCAATCCGGGCCGCAGCGAGAGACTATTTCAACATGAGGGGATAACTCCCCTCATACTCCCCTATATTGGGCGTTGCAAAATTTCATTTTGCAACGGGTTCCAAGCCGACGCTCGCCGCGGGCTCCGGAAAGAAATCGCTCAGTGCGAGCCGGAATCCTTGATTTTGACCAGCGAAGCTTCGATTCCGTTCTGCGCCAGGGTCTGGCGCACGCGGTTTATTTCATCCAGTTTGGAGTAAGGCCCCACGCGCACGCGGTACCAGGTGCCTTTTTCCGGCAGGTCGATCGGTTCGACGCTCGCTTCCACTCCGATCAAGGCAAGCCGGGCCTTCAGATTGTCGGCGTCGGCAGGATTCTGGAACGCGCCGGCCTGAAGCAGGTAGTTTTCCGCGGCGGCGCCCGCCTTGGCGGCCTGCTTGATCTGCTGTTCGGTCACGGGCTCCTCTGCCCCGGGCAGGATCTTGTAGAACTCGAAGCGCGGCTTCTCCACCTGCTGCGTGGTCTTTTCGTCCGGCTTCACGATCGCTTTGCCCGGTTCCGCCGCTGCCTTCTCCGGCGGCTTCACTTTGGTGAGAAACGGAATCGGCGTCTTGTTCATGTACCAGGCGACCCCGACGGCAATGCACAGGCCGAGGATCAGGCCGATGAATATCCCGATCAGCGTGCCGCCGCTGTTCTTTCTCTTCGCCATCGCTCTCGGTTTGTTCTCTTTCGCCATTTATAGCTCAGTGCAAAATGAGGGAGCCTGCCCCCTCATACTCCCCAGGTCTGGGCCGTTTCGATACAAAGGAAACGGCAATTCACATTTTCTCCGGCGCATTCACGCGCAGTAGCGCTAGTCCGTTTTGCAGCACCTGGCGTACTGCCAGAATCAGCGCCAGCCGCGCCAGCCTGAGCTTGCCGTCGTCGACGAGCACGCGCTCGGCATTATAGTAGCTGTGGAACTCGCCTGCCAGTTCGCGCAGGTAGAACGCGACCATATGCGGGGCGAAGCCGCTTGCGGCTTCGGCCAGCAACTCGGGGAATTCGGCCAGGCGCTGCGCCAGTGCGAGTTCGCGCGCGTGCGTGAGCGGCGCAAGCTCGCATGCGGCGAGCGAGTGGGCGTCTACGCCCGCCTGAGCCAGCACCGAGCAGATGCGCGCGTGCGCATACTGCACGTAATACACCGGATTGTCCTCGGTCTGCGCCTTGGCGAGGTCGATATCGAACACGAACTCGGTGTCCGCCTTGCGCGAAACCAGGAAGAAACGCACGGCGTCGCGGCCGACTTCGTCGATCAGTTCGCGTACGGTGACATAGCTGCCGGCGCGCTTGGACAGCTTTACCTCCTCGCCGCCCTTCATCACCGTCACCATCTTGTGCAGCACGTAGGCTGGGTAATCGCGCGGGATGGCGGCGCCGGTCACCGCGCGCAGCGCCTGCAGGCCGGCGCGCACGCGCGCCACCGTGCCATGATGATCCGAGCCCTGGATATTGACCGCATGGGTGAATCCGCGCTGCCATTTGCTCACGTGGTAGGCGACGTCCGGCACGAAATAGGTGTGGCTGCCGTCGGATTTGCGCATCACGCGATCCTTGTCGTCGCCGTAGTCCGTGGTCCTGAGCCACAGCGCGCCGTCCTGTTCGTAGGTTTTGCCCGAGGCGACCAGCGCGCTTACCGCCGCCTCGACCTTGCCATCGGTGTAGAGCGAGGACTCCAGGTAATAGGTGTCGAACTTCACGCCGAATGCGCGCAGGTCTTCGTCCTGCTCGCGCCGCAGCGCCGCGACCGCGAACCTGCGCACCGCGGCGAGATCGCCCGCATCGGCGCCGGTGGCAAGATAATCCGCGGCGATCTCGCGTATGTATTCGCCGTGGTAGCCCGATTCGGGGAAGCTCACCGGCTCGCGCCTTTGTTCGCGCGCGCGCGCCTGCACCGACAGAGCCAGATTGTCGATCTGCACGCCGGCGTCGTTGTAATAAAACTCGCGCGTGACCTTCCAGTCCTGCGCTTCGAGCAGCGCCGAAATGGCATCGCCGAGCGCCGCCTGGCGCCCGTGGCCGACGTGCAGCGGACCGGTGGGGTTGGCCGAGACGAATTCGACCAAAATCGGGCGCCCGCGCCCGGCACCCGCGCGGCCGTAGTTCGCGCCGGCCGCAAGCACTCTGCGTATGGCGTCGAGCTTGGCTT
>JAAOZY010000252.1 GCA_012274205.1 Betaproteobacteria bacterium | reverse complement strand
TGCGGCGGCACCGGGCACCGCGGCACCGGCTGCCGCAACGACTGCGGCCCCGGCGGCGGCGCCCGCCGCCGCCCCAGCACCCGCCCCGGTCGCCGCCGCCGTGACAGCCCCGCCGGCCGCTCCGCCAGCACCGCCACCGACCAACTGGCACGCGATCGTGATGTTTCTCATATTCGTCGGCATCACGCTGGGCATAACCTACTGGGCGGCGACCCACACCAAGACGGCGACCGACTTCTACGCCGCCGGGCGCGGCATCACCGGCCTGCAGAACGGCCTCGCGATCGCCGGCGACTACATGTCCGCCGCCTCCTTCCTGGGCATCGCCTCGCTGGTCTACTTCAACGGTTTCTACGGCCTGATCTTCTCCGTGGGCTGGCTGGTCGGCTGGCCGGTCATCCTGTTCCTGATCGCGGAGCGCTTGCGCAACCTCGGCAAGTTCACCTACGCCGACGTCGCCGCGTTCCGGCTGCAGCAGGGTCCGGTGCGCACCATGGCCGCCATCGGCGCGCTGATCGTGGTGATCTGGTACCTCATCGGGCAGGCTGTGGGTGCAGGACAGCTGCTGCATACCCTGGTGCCGGAAATGTCTTACCGAGCGTCCATCGTCGTCGTCGGCACCCTGATCATCATCTACGTCACCTTCGGCGGCATGAAGGCCACGACCTGGGTGCAGATCATCAAGGCCGGCCTGCTGCTCGGCGGCGCGACCCTGATGGCGATCGGCGTGATGGCGCACGAGAGCTTCAGCTTCGAGAAGCTGTTCTCCGACGCGGTCAACATCCATCCCAAGCACCTCGAGATCATGAAGTCGGTAGTGCCGATCGGCGCCAAGGCCAACCCGATCGAGTCGATTTCTCTCGGGCTGACGCTGATGTTCGGCACCGCGGGGCTGCCGCACATCCTGATGCGCTTCTTCACCGTCACCAACGCCAAGGCGGCGCGCAAGTCGGTGCTCTACGGCACCTGCTTCATCGGCTACTTCTACATCCTGACCTTCATCATCGGCTTCGGCGCGATCGTGCTGGTCGCCAACAACCCGCAGTATGTGGTCAACGTCACGAAGAATATTCTCGACTTGAAGGGCGGCGGCAACATGCCAGCGGTATACCTGTCGCATGCGCTCGGCGGCGATTTCTTCCTCGGTTTCATCGCCGCGGTCGCGTTTGCCACCATCCTCGCGGTGGTATCGGGGCTGACGCTGGCCGGCGCCTCGGCGCTGTCGCATGACATCTACGCCAACGTAATCATGAAGGGCAAGGCGACGGAGAAACAGGAAGTTTGGGTGTCGAAACTGTCGGTGGTTGGCCTCGGCATCATTGCCATCATCCTCGGCATCGCGTTCGAGAAGCAGAACGTCGCCTACATCGTGGCACTGACCTTCTCCATCGCGGCGTGCACCAATTTCCCGATCCTGGTCATGTCGCTGTTCTGGGGCGGCCTGACCACGCGCGGCGCGGTGGTCGGCGGCTACGTCGGCATCCTCGGTTCCATCGGCCTGCTGATCATCGGACCGACGGTGTGGACCAAGGTACTCGGCATGGGCCCGGCGATCTTCCCCTACGACTTCCCGACCTTCTTCCTGCTGCCGACCGTGTTGATCGTCACCTACGTGGTGTCCGTGACCGACAGCAGCGAAAGCGCAAAGAAAGAGCGGTCGATGTTTGCGGCGCAGAAGGTCCGCTCGGAAACCGGCTTGGGTGCGGAGGTTGCCGCCGCGCACTGAGTCACACGGCATCGTGCAGCAGCATCAGCCGCCGGGGCTTCCCCGGCGGCTTTTTTTACGCCTTCCGCCGCAGTTCGAATTCCTTCACCAATGCGTAAATCGCGGGAATGACGGCCAGCGTCAGAATGGTCGAAGAAATCATCCCGCCCACCATGGGCGCAGCGATGCGCCGCATGACTTCGGAGCCGGTGCCGCTGCCCCACATGATCGGCAACAAACCCGCCATGATCGCGACTACAGTCATCATCTTCGGCCGCACCCGCTCCACCGCGCCTTCCATGATCGCCTCGTAAAGATCGGCCAGCGTGACCCTCGCGTTTTGCGCCGCACGCTCGGCCTTGATCGTCGCCCAGGCATGATCGAGATAGATCAGCATGACCACGCCGGTTTCCGCGGCGACACCGGCGAGCGCGATGAAGCCCACCGCCACCGCCACGCTCAGGTTGTAGCCGAGCAGCCACATCAGCCACACCCCGCCCACCAGCGCGAACGGCACCGACAGCATGACGATCAGGGTCTCGGTCAGGCGCCTGAAGTTGAGATACAGCAGCAGGAATATGATCAGCAGCGTGAACGGCACCACCAGCGCGAGCTTGGCCTTGGCGCGCTCCATGTACTCGAACTGGCCGCTCCAGGCGGCGTAGTAGCCGGCAGGGAACTTGACCTGCTCGCGCACCGCCTTCTGCGCGTCGCTGACATAGCCACCGATGTCGCGATCGCGGATATCGACGAAAATGTACGCCGTCAGCAGCGCATTCTCCGTGCGAATCGCGGGCGGTGCCTGCGTCAGGCTCACGTGCGCGAGCTGCCCCAGTGGAATCATCACGCCCCCCATGACCGGCACCAGCACCTGGCTCGCGATGGCGCGCGGGTCCTGGCGCAGCTCGCGCGGATAGCGCACCACGACGCCGAAGCGCTCCAGGCCCTCGACCGTGGTGGTGACCATCTCGCCGCCCAGCGCGATGCCGATCACGTCCTGCAGTTCGCCCACGGAAAGGCCGTAGCGTGCCAGCGCCAGGCGGTCGGGATCGATGTCGACGTAGTAGCCGCCGGTGACGCGCTCAGCGTAGGCGCTGGTCGTGCCGGGAACGGTCTTCACCACTGACTCGATCTGCTTCGCCAGTTTCTCGATCTCGGTCAGATTCTTGCCGAATACCTTGATGCCGATGGGCGTGCGGATGCCGGTCGCGAGCATGTCGATGCGCGCCTTGATCGGCATGGTCCAGGCGTTCGACACACCCGGTATCTGCACCGCCTGGTCCATTTCGGCGATCAGTTTGTCGATGGTCATGCCCGCACGCCACTGGCTCTCGGGTTTGAGATTGATCACGGTCTCGAACATTTCCAACGGCGCCGGATCGGTGGCGGTGGCGGCGCGTCCGGCCTTGCCGAATACCGATTCCACCTCGGGAAAGCGCTTGAGTATCTTGTCCTGGGTCTGCAGCAACTCCGCCGATTTGGTCACCGACAAGGACGGCAGCGTGGCCGGCATGTACAACAGCGAGCCTTCGTTGAGCACCGGCATGAACTCGGTGCCGAGCTGCATTGCGGGATAAGCCGACACGGCCAGCGCGGCCACGGCGAGCGCGATGGTGAGCTTCTTCCAGCGCATCACCCAGGCGATGATGGGACGGTAGATCCAGATGAGGAAACGATTTATCGGGTTCTTCTTCTCCGGCATGATTTTGCCGCGGATGAACAGCAGCATCAGTACCGGCACCAGCGTGATCGACAGCAGCGCGGCGCCGGCCATGGAGAAGGTCTTGGTGTAGGCGAGCGGCGTGAACATCCGGCCTTCCTGGGATTCGAGCGTGAACACGGGCAGGAAGGATACGGTGATGATCAGCAGGCTGAAAAACAGCGCCGGACCGACTTCGCGGCAGGCAGCTATCATGATCTGCAGCCGGCTCGCGTCCGGCGGCGCCCGCTCCAGGTGCTTGTGCGCGTTCTCGATCATGACAATGGCCGCATCCACCATGGCGCCGATGGCGATGGCGATGCCGCCCAGGCTCATGATGTTCGAGTTCAAGCCCATCAGGTGCATCGCGATCATCGCGATCAGCACGCCGACCGGCAGCATCACGATCGCCACCAGCGCGCTGCGCGCGTGCAGCAGAAACACCACGCATACCAGCGCCACGATGGCACTTTCCTCGATCAGGGTGCGTTTCAGGTTGTCGATTGCGCGGTAGATCAGGTCCGAGCGGTCGTAGACCGCCTTTATCGACACGCCCTGCGGCAGACCGGAGGAGATTTCCGCGATTTTGGCTTTCACGTTGCCGATCACATCGAGCGCGTTCTGGCCGTAGCGCGCCACGGCGATGCCGGCGACCACCTCGCCTTCGCCGTTGAGTTCGGTCAGGCCGCGGCGCTCGTCCGGCACCAGTTCCACGCGCGCGATGTCGCGGACCAGCACCGGCGTGCCCTTGTCCGCCTTCACCACCAGATTCTCGATGTCGGACACGCCGCGCAGGTAGCCGCGGCCGCGCACCACATATTCGGTCTCCGCCATTTCGATCGCGCGGCCGCCGACATCGCGGTTGCTCGAGCGGATGACCTCTGCCACTTTCATCAGCGCCACACCGTAGGCCTGCAGTTTGCGCGGGTCCACCGTGACCTGGTAGGTCTGCACGAAACCGCCCACGCTCGCCACTTCGGCCACGCCCTGGGCCTTGGTCAGTTGGTAGCGCACGAACCAGTCCTGGATCGTGCGCAACTCTGCCAGCGAGCGCTTGGCCGCGAGCACCACATACTCGTACACCCAGCCCACGCCGGTGGCGTCCGGCCCCAGCGTAGGCGTGACGCCGCGCGGCATGCGGCCGGAGGCGAAGTTGAGGTATTCGAGCACGCGTGTGCGCGCCCAGTAGATGTCGGTGCCGTCCTCGAAAATGACATAGATGAAGGACGCGCCGAACATCGACAGCCCGCGCACCACCTTGGCCTTGGGCACCGCCAGCATGGCGGTGCTCAGGGGATAGGTGATCTGGTCCTCCACCACCTGCGGCGCCTGTCCCGGGTATTCGGTATAGATGATTACCTGCACATCCGACAAATCCGGAATCGCATCCAGCGGCGTGCGCATCACGGCATACACGCC
>JAAOZY010000251.1 GCA_012274205.1 Betaproteobacteria bacterium | reverse complement strand
GTATTTCCCGTCGGCAACGGAAGCGATCATGTACGTGATGATGGGCGCCGTCCTGCTGATCAGGCCGAGCGGCCTTCTCGGCGAAGAAGGGCGGATTCAATGAACGGCATGAACAAGCAAACTTCCAACGCAGTGGTCTGGCTGGTACTGCTGACGATGCCCTACTGGATGGGCGCGATCGGCGGCTATACCGAGCTGGCGAGCCGCGTGCTCGTGCTCGGCCTGGCAGCGATGGCGCTCAATTTCCTGCTCGGCTTCACCGGGGTGTTGTCCTTCGGCCATGCCGCCTACTTCGGCCTGGGCGCCTACGGCACGGCAATGACGATCAAGTACCTGGCGCCGAGCACCCCGCTTGCGATTGTGATTGGCGCCATCGTTGGCACCATCGCCGCGGCTCTGATCGGCGCGCTGATCGTCAAGCGCCGCGGGACCTACTTCGCCATGGTGACCATCGCCTTCGGCCAGGTGTTCTACTTCATCGCCTTCCGCTGGAGCGAGGTTACCGGCGGCGACGATGGCCTGACCGGCTGGCACCGCCAAGTAATCAATCTCGGCCTGGCGAACATCGACATCATGGGCAACGACAAGGCCTTCTATTACATGGTGCTCGTCGTGTTTGCGGCCGCGGCCGGCATCATGGCGCTGCTGCTGCGCTCGCCTTTCGGCCGGACGCTGATCGCGATCCGCGAGAACGAACAGCGCGCGCGCTTTCTCGGCATTCCGGTCGAACAGCACATCTGGCTTGCGTTCGTGATCTCCTGCCTGTTCGCGAGCCTGGCGGGCACGCTCTATGCGCTGCTCAACAACTTCACCGATCCGCGCGCGTTGCGCTGGGACCTGTCCGGCAATTTCGTGATCATGGCCGTGCTCGGCGGCATGCGCTCTTTCTGGGGGCCCCTCGTCGGCGCCGCGATTTTCGTCGTGCTGCAGGACTATATATCGAGCCAGACGGAAAACTGGATGTCGTTCATCGGCCTGTTCTTCGTGCTCGTGGTGCTGTTCTTCCCGCGCGGGGTGCTCGGCATCATCAAGCGCAAGGTGGCGCAATGAGCCTGCTCAAAGTACAGAATGTCTCGCGCCATTTCGGCAGCCTCATTGCCGTCAACGGAGTCTCGCTCACGGTCGAGCCGGGCGAGCTGCGCGCGGTGATCGGGCCCAACGGCGCCGGCAAGACCACCTTCTTCAACATGATCAGTGGCTTCTTCCCTCCGACTTCGGGCACGATACTGTTCGACGAGCAGAACGTCACCGCGCTGCCGCCGCACAAACGTGTGGCCATGGGCATGGCGCGCACGTTCCAGATCACCCAGATCTTCCCGGAGCTGAGCGTGCGCGAGAACCTGCGCATTCCGGTGGAGGTCGCGGCAGGACACAGGCTCAGCCCGTGGCAATCGCGCGATACCGCGGGCGAGATGCGCGCCAGGGTGATTGATCTCATGGAGATGGGCGGCCTCACCGACAAGGCGGACCGCCTCGTCGGCGAACTGCCGCACGGCGACCAGCGCGCGACCGAAATCATGATGTCGCTCGCGCTCAAGCCGCGGCTGCTGCTGCTCGACGAACCGACCGCCGGCATGGGCGACCAGGAAACCTACGACATCACGCGCCTGATCCGCCGTTTGCACAAGGAGCAGGCGCTCAGCATCGTGCTGATCGAGCATGACATGCGCGTCATTTTCCACCTTGCCGACCGCATCATGGTCCTCGCGGAGGGTTCGGTACTGGCCGAAGGCACGCCCGCCGAGATCGGCGCGAGCGAGGTCGTGCAAGCCGCATACCTGGGGAAGGCGGCATGATGCGGCGGAGCAGGGGCCCCGCTTGCGGGGATGCGACCCGCGATCATGCCGGCCAACCGCCGACAGCCCACAACTCAATTCAAAAAATCGGATCGGAGGCGTTGGCATGAACGCGCTCGAAGCAGAAGCCCTGCACACGTTCTACGGCAAGAGCCACATACTCCACGGCGTCGGGCTCGTAGTGCGCGAAGGCGAGATCGTCACCCTGCTCGGACGCAATGGCGCGGGCAAGACCACCACGCTCAGGAGCCTGATGGGGCTCACGCATGCGCGCGAGGGGGCGGTGCGCATCTTCGGCCATGCCACGACATCCTGGCCGCCTTACCGCATCGCGGCCCTGGGCGTGGGTTATGTGCCGGAGGGGCGGCGCATATTCGCCAATCTGACGGTGGAGGAAAACCTCAAAGTGCCGCTGGAGCGCCCGGGGCCATGGTCGATTGCGCGTATCTACGAATTGTTTCCGCGTCTGGCGGAGCGCAAGTCGAATAAGGGCCGCCAGCTCTCCGGCGGCGAGCAGGAGATGCTCGCCATCGCCAGGGCCTTGCTGCTCAATCCGAAGCTGCTGCTGCTCGATGAGCCGTCCCAGGGTCTCGCGCCGATCATCGTGCAGGACGTCTTCAACGTCGTCGTCGCCATGCGCAAGGAAGGCATGTCGGTGCTGCTGGTCGAGCAGAACGTGCGCGCCGCGGTCGAGATCGCCGATCGCGCCTATGTGCTGGACAACGGCACGCTTGTCTACGAAGGACCGGCGGCGGAATTCGCCAAGGACGAGGAGCGGGTGCGGGCACTGGCGGGGGCCAGCGCCGAGAAATGGGAAGAGATCGACTAACCCGGCTCTAGGGGCGCGGAACGCCCGGAGCGCCACCGCCTTAGGCGCCGATGAATCCGCGGATCAGCTGATTCAGCCGCTCCGGCTCTTCGTGCATGACCCAGTGCGAGGCTCCAGGCAGGCGCTCGATGCGCAGGTCGGGCACGCAGTCCTGCAATCCAACCAGGTTCCCCGGCAGCAGCGCCTTGTCGCGCATGCCCCAGACCACCATGGTCGGCACGCGCACCATGAAGTCGGCCGGCTCGAGCTTCAGCGCGCGCGCGCCCGGATCATTGCCGGTCGGCGGGTACAGCGGCGAAGCGCGGTAGTAGTTGAGGCTGCCGGTGAGTGCGCCCGGCCGCGACCAGGCCTCGAGGTAGAGCGCCTTCTGCGCTGCATCGATCGCGCCCTTTCCCCATCCGTCCAAGGTCATTTGCGCAAGGCGCTCGTAGTTGTTCTGCGCCAGCACGCGCTCGGCCTTGTCGCTGCGCAGCAGGTTCATGTACTGGCTCGCCGCGTCCTGTGCCGGGTTGTGCGCGAGCTCGCGCGCGAACGGCACCGGGTGCGGCGAGTTGACTATGATGAGTTTGCTCAGCGTATGCGGATGCGCCATGGCGTAGGCCCAGGCGACCGCGCCGCCCCAGTCGTGCGCCACCAGCACGAACTTCTTCTGTCCCAGGTGCTCGGCCAGCTGGCGCACGTCCTCGACGAGGATGCGCGCTTTGTATTGCTTCACCTCGGCGGGACAGTCGGACAGGTTGAAGCCGCGCATATCGGGCGCCACCGCGAAATGGTCGCGGCCGAGATTCTCCAGCTGCTTGTTCCAGCAATACCAGAATTCGGGAAAGCCATGCAGGAACAGGATCAGCGGTCCCTGCCCGGCATGCGCGTAATGCAGGCGCACGCCGTTGACGCTGGCATAGTCGTGGCGTACGGCGCTCACTTGAGGCTCCCCGGCAGTGACAACAACGGATGCACGGTGATCGGTATCTCCTTGCCCTTGGCGGCAACGTCTCTGCTGTCACCGAGCCGCGCACCCGCACCGAGCGCCGCGCGTACCGGATCCGACACCAGCACCTCACCGCTGCCGGCGGCGCCCTCGATGCGCTTGGCGGTGTTTACGGTGTCGCCGATGACGTCATAGCCCTTGACGCCGGCGCTGCCGAGCAAACCCTCGACTACCGGCCCCGAATGCACGCCGATGCCGGCGCCCAGGCCCCAGCGCGCCAGCGCCTGGCGCGTGTGCCCGCACAGCTCGACCGCGCAGGCCGCAGCCGCGCGCGCGTCGGCAAATACAGCGAGGATTTCATCGGCGGAGAACTTCAGCTTGATCGCGCCATGGCGCCACACCACCGGTTCGGCCGACTGGTAATACGCATTCAAGGCCTGCACCACGGTCTCGGGCGCGCAGCGCTCGCTCCAGGCGGTGAATCCGCGGATATCCATGAACAGCACGGCGCGTTCGCGCCGCGTAAGCGTAAGCGCCTCGGGATTGGCGATCACGCGCTCGAGCAGATCCTTGCCCAGGAGCCACTCCGAATAGCGCTGCAGCTGGGTCGAGGTCTCGCGCAGCAGCGCAAGGTAGCCGTACTCGGACAGGGCGGCAAGCCCGACGCTGATGCCGAGGATCAGCGTGGCCAGCCCGATGAACAGGTGGGCGCGGTCGGAGAAGAAGACCGGAGCCGAGAATTGCGTGCCGTCGATGAGCAGTTCGAAAATGGCATACATGGCGAAGAGTATTGCGGCCCGGACCACGTTTTCGAGCACCACCAGCAGCCCGGCGACCGCACGCCGTCCGGCACGCAGCCTTGCCGCCTGCAACGCACCGACCGCGGCGGCGAATATCCAGTAGGCGAGATGGTTGGGCGTGGAAAAGAAGCTCCAGCCCTCGAAGCCCGCTTCGATCGCAGTGTAGGCCGCGGGCCCGATCAGGTTGCCGTAGAAGCGCCGCGGCGTCGCCGTGCTTTCCCAGCGCGTCAGACACCAGGCCTGCAGCAGCATTGCGCCGATCAGCGTATAGACATCGGGCGCGAGAAAGATCGCCGGGCCCTCGAGCAGCAACTCGAGCAGCAGATTGGCGACGGGAAACTGGCCGGTGTTGCGGAACAGCTCCTGCTCGAAGCGGTTGCGGAACGAACCCGAGATGCGCGCATCGAGCGCCGACGCCAGTACCGGCGGGCGCTCGCCGCTGCCGTCACCGGTCATATCCGCCGCTCTCCCTGCGGCAGCGCCCCGTCATTCCCGCGTCACCCGAACTTGGAAAAATCGGGCTTGCGTTTCTCCAGAAATGCATTGAAGGCTTCCTTTGCCTCCGGGGATTTCAGGCGCTCGCCGAAATGGTCGGACTCCAGCTTGATCCGCTGCGCCACGGCCGCAGCCTGCCCCTGCTTCATCAGCAGCTTGGTCAGGCGCAGCGACGCGGCCGGCTTGCCTGCCAGCTTTCTCGCCTGTGCGAGGGCGAAGTCGAACAGCTGATCCTCGGGCACCACCTCGGTGACCAGCCCGATTTCCTTCGCCTTGTGCGCGCTGAACGGTTCGCCCAGCAGCAGCAGTTCGGCCGCGCGCTGGTAGCCGGCGAGCGCCGGCAGCAGCAGGCTGGAAGCCGCCTCGGGGACCAGCCCCAGGTTCACGAACGGCAGCTGCAGGCGCGCATTCGGGGCGGCGTATACGAGGTCGCAATGCAGCAGCATGGTCGTACCTATGCCCACCGCCGCCCCGGCCACCGCGGCGACAATCGGCTTTGTCGCCTGGCTGATGCCATAGAGGAACTGGAACACCGGCCGGTCGTCATCGCGCGGCGGATTGTCGAGAAAGTCCTGCAGGTCGTTGCCCGCGGTGAACAGGTCAGGCTTGCCGTGGATCAGCACCACGCGCACGCCGGCGTCGGCCTCCGCCGCCCTGATCGCGTCGGCCATCGCCTGGTACATCGCCGCGGTGAGCGCATTCTTCTTGTCGGGACGGTCGATCTCGATGCGCGCGACACCGTCCTTGGTTTGGCTGAGTATATGGCTCATGGGCTCTCGGCAGGTCTTGTACGCGGTACGCGGCACGCCGCGCTCAGGCCGTCGGCAGCTTGTGCCCTTTGAAATCCTCGCGCAGCTTGGTCTTGAGCAGCTTGCCCGTGGCCGTGTGCGGCAGCTGGTCGACGAACACGCAGTCGTCGGGCATCCACCATTTCGCCACCTTGCCCTCGTAGAATTTGAGCAGCTCCTCGCGCGTGAGCTCGGCGCCGGGCTTCTTCACCACGATCAACAGCGGCCGTTCGTCCCACTTCGGATGGAAACAGCCGATTACCGCAGCCTCGGCCACGGCGGGATGGCCGACCGCGATATTTTCCAGATCGATGGTGCTGATCCATTCGCCGCCAGTCTTGATCACGTCCTTGGAGCGATCGGTAATCTGCATGTAGCCGTCGGGGTCGATGGTGGCGACGTCGCCGGTCGGGAACCAGCCCTGACCTTTCTCGTCCAGCCGCAGCGGATCCCCGCCCTCGCCCTTGAAGTAGCTGCTGGTGATCCATGGCCCGCGCACCAGCAGGTCGCCGAACACCTTGCCGTCCCAGGGCAGGTCCTTGCCCTCGCCGTCGACAATCTTCATGTCGGCGCCGAAAATGTTGTGCCCCTGCTTGGACTGGATCGCGAGCTTCTGCTCCTTCGACAGCTTCAGGTGCTTGGCCTTGAGCGTGGACACGGTGCCGAGCGGGCTCATTTCGGTCATGCCCCAGGCGTGCAGCACCTGCACCCCGTACTCTTCCTGGAACGTCTTGATCATCGCGGGCGGACAGGCCGAGCCGCCGATCACGGTGCGGTTCATGGTGCTGAACTTCTTCTTCTCCTGTCCGGCATACATCAGCAGCGCCAGCCACACCGTGGGCACGCCCGCCGACACCGTGACCTTCTCCGCTTCGAACAGTTCGTACAGGCTCTTGCCGTCGAGCGCTGCGCCGGGGAACACCAGTTTTGCCCCGACCATGGCGCAGCCGTAAGGCAGGCTCCAGGCGTTGGCGTGGAACATCGGCACCACCGGCAGCATCACGTCGCGCGCGGATATGTTGAGCGCATCGGGCAGTGCCGCGGCGAATGCGTGGATGACGGTGGAGCGATGCGAGTACAGCACGCCCTTGGGGTTGCCGGTCGTGCCCGAGGTGTAGCACAGCGACGAGGCAGTGTACTCGTCCAGCTGCGGCCACTCGTAGTTGCCGTTCTCGGCAGCGACCAGCTCCTCGTAGCACAGTAGATTGGGCAGTGTGATCTTGGGCATGTGCGCCCGGTCGGTCATCGCGATCCAGCCCTTCACGCCCTTGCACGCCGGCGCGAGCTTCTCCACCAGCGGCGCGAAGGTGAGGTCGAACAGCATATAGCCGTCTTCGGCGTGGTTGATGATGTAGACCAGCTGCTCCGGAAACAGGCGCGGGTTGACGGTGTGCATCACCGCGCCCATTCCCGAGATGCCGTAAAACGCCTCGAAGTGGCGATAGCCGTTCCAGGCGAGCGTGCCGACGCGGTCGCCGTCCTTTACGCCCAGTCGCGCCAGCGCCTGCGCCAGCTGGCGCGCGCGCTTGTGCGCATCGCGGTACGTGTAGCGGTGAATGGCGCCGGAGCCGTCCGCGGCCGGACCTTCCACCGTGCGCGACACGATCTCAGCGTCGCCGTGGTGCCGGCTGGCGTGGGTGATGAGCGAAGAAATGAGCAATGGAACTTCCTGGATCAGGCCGCGCAGCATGGTTTTTCTCCGATGGAAACAGAAAAATTCAACAGACGGGGGACGTTACCCTGCCGCAGAATCGGTGTCAATCAAGGCCCGATGCGGCCGGCGCGGCCCGCGGTCCGCGGTCCGCGGTCGGTTTGCTACAACCTATTTTGTCGGAGTCTGGCGCTACGCCATGTCCGTTTGATCTGTGTCAAAACATGCTGTAACCTGCCATCCATACTTGCAACCTGTCCGTACTGTGGCCGCTGTGCGAGGACACCGGCTGGCGCGAGGCGGGAAGCGCAAATATCCGGAGGTAAGAGTAGCCATCGCCCCCGCTCGGGGGCTACGTCAACAAAGGAGGAAGTATGTTCAATCTCAAACGCGCCAGCGGTGCATTGTTTGTAACTCTGGCGCTTTGCGCCGGTTCCGCTCATGCGCAAACGGTCAAAGTAGCGTTTATCGACCCGCTCTCGGGCCTGCTCGGTCCGGTCGGCCAGAATCAGCTGCATAGCTGGGAGTACGTCGCCGAAACCGCCAATCAGAAGAATTGGGCCGGCGGACCCAAATTCGAAATCGTTCCCTTCGACAACAAGCTTTCGCCGCAGGAATCGCTGAACGTGCTGAAGCGCGTGGAGGATGCGGGCATCCGCTACATCGTGCAGGGCAACGGCTCCTCGGTGGCGCTGGCGCTCGCCGATGCGGTGGACAAGTATAACGCGCGCAATCCCGGGAAGGAAATCCTTTACCTGAATTACGCCGCGGTTGACCCGGACCTGACCAACAGCAAGTGCAGCTACTGGCATTTCCGCATAGACGCAAACTCGGACATGAAGATGGAGGCCTTGACCTCGTACTTGGCCAAGGACCAGAACGTCAAGAAGGTCTACCTGATCAACCAGAACTATTCCTTCGGCCAGGCAGTGGCCCGCGCAGCAAAGGAATACCTCGCACGCAAGCGCCCCGACATCAAGATCGTCGGCGAGGACCTGCATCCGCTGGCTCAGGTGAAGGATTTCTCGCCCTACGTAGCCAAGATCAAGGCCGCAGGCGCCGACACCGTCATCACCGGCAACTGGGGCAGCGACCTCGCACTGCTGATCAAGGCGGCGAAGGACGCCGGCCTGAACGTCAACTTCTATACCTACTACGGTGCCACCACGGGCGTGCCGACGGCGATGGGCGCGGCCGGGGAAGACAAGGTTTACTACGTCGGCTACTGGAACGTGAACAACGCGAAATTCGTCGGCGCCGACTTTGCCATGGGCTACGATAAGAAGTACAAAGACGACTACTATACGATGGCGACCTACACCGGCATCGCCTATCTTGCCAAGGCGTTCAAGGAAACCAAGTCCACCGACCCGGCCAAGGTGGCCAAGGCACTCGAGGGCATGAAGGTGCAAAGCCTCAACGGCGAAGTGGAAATGCGCAAGACCGACCACCAGGCGCAGCAGGAACTGACGATCGCCAAGTGGGTCAAGGTAGACGGCAAGACGGTCAAACACGACCAGGAGAAGACCGGCTACGGCTGGAAGACCATGGCGGTAATCCCGACCTACGTCGCCACCCAGCCCACGTCCTGCCAGATGAAGCGGTCGAACTGAGCTGATCGCGGCTACGGGGCGCCTGTGCTGAGGCCCCGGGCATAAGGGAGGCCGGGTTCGCCCGGCCTTCGCTTTGTCTACCCGCATCCCCGGAATGGAATTCTTTGTCATCTCCCTGTTGAACGGCGTGTCCTACGGGCTGCTGCTATTCATGCTGTCCTCGGGGCTGACACTGATATTCAGCATGATGGGCGTGCTCAATTTCGCGCACGCGGCTTTCTACATGGTGGGCGCATACGTCGCCTACTCGATCGGTCTCAAGATCGGTTTCTTTCCGGCGCTTTTCGTCGCGCCGCTGGTGGTCGGCGCTCTCGGAGCTCTAGTCGAACGCTACGGACTGCGCACCGTACATAAATACGGCCACGTGGCGGAACTGCTGTTCACCTTCGGCCTCGCCTATCTCATCGAGGAAATAGTGAAAGTGATCTGGGGCCTCACCGCGGTTCCCTACCGTGTGCCGGAGATTCTCGATGGCCCCTTGTTCACCGTGTACTCGACCGCCTTTCCCAAAATGCGCGGCTTCATGATGCTGGTCGCGCTGCTGATGCTGCTCGCGGTCTACCTGCTGCTCAAGCGCACCCGCATCGGCCTGGTAATCCAGGCCGCGCTCACCCATCCGCACATGGCGGAAGCGCTCGGCCACAATGTGCCGCGCGTGTTCATGCTGGTATTCGGCGGCGGCACTGCGCTCGCGGGCCTGGCCGGCGTGATCGGCGGCGTGGCCTTCGTCACCGAGCCGTCGATGGCCGCCTCGCTCGGGCCGATCATATTCGTGGTCGCCGTGGTCGGGGGCATGGGTTCGCTTGCCGGCGCGTTCCTCGCCTCGCTGCTCATCGGCATCATCCAGACTTTCGCCATCGGCCTCGACTGGTCGCTCAGCGGCTTCCTCGGCGCCATCGGCTACGCGGTGACCGCACAGACCCCGCTGTATTCGCTGTGGAAGCTGCAGCTGTCGCAGGTTGCGCCGGTACTGCCCTACCTGCTGCTGGTGCTGATGCTGATCTTCAGGCCCAAAGGCCTCCTCGGAACAAGAGCGGACTGATGGCGCGCGCCCCGTCGACGCTGCGCTACCGGCCGCTCAATCTTGCGCGCTGGCTGATCTGGGGGCTGACCGCGCTGGCCATGGCAGTGCTGCCGCAGATATTCACCCAGGGCTTTGCGATCACGCTGATGTCGCAAATGGGCGTAGCGATCATTTTCGCGCTGTCCTACAACATGCTGCTCGGACAGGGCGGAATGCTCTCCTTCGGACACGCGGTTTATTCCGGGCTCGGCGCCTACATTGCGGTGCACGCACTCAACCTCGCCTCCAGCGGCAATATCTGGATTCCGGTATCGCTGATGCCGCTGGTCGGTGGACTGGCAGGCGCGTTTTTCGGCGTGGTATTCGGCTATGTCACGACCAAGCGTTCCGGCACCACGTTTGCGATGATCACGCTCGGCATCGGCGAGCTGGTGGCCACCTGCGCGCTGATGTTCAAGGAGTTCTTCGGCGGCGAGGGCGGCATCACCACCAACCGGGTGATCGGCAAGCCCTTTCTGGGGATTACCTTCGGCCCGGGCGAGCAGGTCTACTACCTGATCGCGTTCTGGTGCCTGGTGTCCATGGCATTGATGTATGCCTGGTCGCACACGCCGCTGGGACGCATCGCCAACGCCGTGCGCGACAATCCGGAACGCGCCGAATTCATAGGCTACGACACGCAGCGCGTGCGCTGGTTCACCCTGATCATTTCGGCCTTCTTCGCCGGGATCGCCGGCGGCCTGAGCATGATCAACTTCGAGATCGTCACTGCCGAAAACGTGGGCGCATTGCGTTCGGCCTATGTGCTGATCGCGACCTTCGTCGGCGGCATCGGCTTCTTCTTCGGCCCGATCATAGGCGCGGTCGTTTTCACGTTCTTCGTGGTCGCGCTCTCAGGCTATACCAATGCATGGCAGTTCTACCTCGGCCTGTTCTTCGTGCTGATGGTGATGTACGCCCCCGGCGGCATCGCCAGCCTCATCATGATGCAGGTCCAGCTAATTGCGCGGAAGCGCTTCAGGCCCGTTGCGCCGCACTACCTTGCCACCGGAGCTTGCGGCCTGCTGCTGCTCGCCGCCCTCATCCTCACCGTCGAAATGACCTACAAGATCTCGGTCGATAGCGCGGACGGCACCTTGATGAATCTCTTCGGCGTTCAATTCGACGCCGCCGCTGCGCCGCCCTGGGCCGTCGCGATCGGGCTATGGGTCGTCGGCGGGGTGCTGTTCAACATGGCGCGCAAGCGGGTAGCGCGGATCTTGGGTGAAATCCAGACCGAAATCCTGCAGGCCAAGGCATGAACGCGCGCGCCCTCGAGCTGAAGTCGGTCAGCAAATCGTTCGGCAACACCGCGATCATCCGCGGCGTCGATCTTGCCATCCCCCAGGGCGAACGTCACGCGGTCATCGGCCCCAACGGCGCCGGCAAATCAACCCTGTTCAATCTGATCAGCGGGCGCTTCCCGCTATCGGGCGGCGAGATTCTGCTCAACGGCGAGAGCATCACCGGCCTCAAGCCGTTCGAGATCAACCGCAAGGGTCTGTCGCGCAGCTTCCAGATCACCAATATATTCCAGCGCATGTCGGTGTTCGAAAACGTGCGCTGCGCCGTACTCTGGACACTGGGCTACAAATACTCGTTCTGGCACCGGCTGGGTGGTCTCAAGGACGCCAATTTGCGCGCAGAGGAAGTCATGGAATCCATCGGCCTGAAGGGCCGCCGCGATACGCCTGCCGGAGTGCTCTCCTATGCCGAGCAACGCGCGCTCGAAATCGGCATCACCATCGCGGGCGGCGCCGAAGTCATTCTGCTCGACGAACCTACCGCCGGCATGAGCCGCACCGAGACCGCCGATGCGGTGGAGCTGATCCGCAAAGTAAGCCAGGGCAAAACCCTGATCATGGTCGAACACGACATGGGCGTGGTGTTCGATCTCGCCGACCGGATATCGGTGCTGGTGTACGGCGAGGTGATCGCCAGCGACAGACCGGAGAACATCCGCGGCAACAAGGCGGTACAGGAAGCGTATCTGGGGACCGAGGCGCACTGAGATGCTGGAAGTCACGGACCTGCACGCGTTCTACGGCAAGAGCCACATCCTGCACGGTGTGCATCTGCACGTGGGCCGGGGCGAAATCGTCAGTTTGCTCGGCCGTAACGGCGTCGGCCGCTCCACCACCGTCAAAGCCATCATGGGCCAGGTCGATGCCGAAGGTTCGGTGCGCTTCAACAACGAGCAGATGTTGGGCTTGAAGGCCTACCAGATCGCACACAAGGGCTTGGGCTATGTACCGGAAAGCCGCGACATTTTTCCCGCCCTTACAGTGGAGCAAAACCTGCTCCTCGGCATGAAAAGCGCCAAGCCGAACAAGTCCGCGCGCTGGAGCCTCGCGGACATGTACCGCCTGTTTCCGCGCCTGCAGGAGCGCGAATCGAATCTCGGCTTCCAGCTTTCCGGCGGCGAG
>JAAOZY010000250.1 GCA_012274205.1 Betaproteobacteria bacterium | reverse complement strand
CGATATAGGTGTCGGTCGCCGCTTCGGCGCGGCCAGAAAACCCGGGCAATCCTATCGCCGCGAACAGCGCCAGCGCCGGCAGGGAAAAAAACAGGAGACGATTCAGACGCGCACGCGTCAGCGATGCGAACTCGCTGCAGAAGCGCCAGAAGTATGGCCGCATCGATTGAGAACGGACCACGCTATTTTTCATTCGATTCGGCCAGCATGAATCCAGGTTTCGCAACCGCTTCTCCATCCGCCCCGGCGTAGCGGTCGCCGAACGCGCCAAAAAACAAAGGGCAGGTTCGGACGCACCGAGCCTGCCCTTTTTCCGGGCTGCACATCCTTAAGCCGCTTACGCCGGCTTGAGGCGCGGCGCAAGCATGGTGCCCCCTCGCGCGATCAGCAACCGCTGATCGTCGCCGCTCCGACCCGGGCGGGCAGGGTTGCAGTCGCCGAGGAATATACAAAGCTGCAAGTCGCCGGCGTCGGCGCGTTGCCGACCTGGACAGTGATCGCGGTGTTGAGGCCCGCACCCCCGCCGCTGGTCGTGTAGTCGGCGGACAGTCCCGCGGCACCATAGATGCCCGATGCCGTGGCGGTCGCCACCGGATAGCCGCCGATCATGCTGATGCCGACGCCGTCCAGCGTAATGCTCGCATTGGACGCCAGGCTCTGCGATTGCTGCGTGGCAGCGGCGATGTTCATTGCCGCCGATACCGCCCCGCGCGCCCCGCTGAGTATGGACGCCCTGGCGCCTTGCTGTATGCCCATGAACTTGGGCAAGGCGGTCGCAGCCAGGATGCCCAGTATCACGATCACCACGATCAGCTCGATCAGCGTAAATCCCGATTGCTTATTCATTGGCTTTGCCTCCTTTTTATTTTGCGCATGGACAGGCCGGGCCGAGGCCCGGCCTGTCCATGCAATCTATTATCAGCAACCGCCCTGGTTGATAGCCGTGATGACAGGCGGCGTGGTGGCAGTGGCCGAAGTATATGAAAACGCGCAGGTGGAAGGAGTCGGCGCATTTGCAACCTGGATGCTAAGGGTGGCGCCAAGGCCGGTTCCGCCGCCGGTAGTCGTGTAGTCGCTGGACAATCCGGCCGCGCCGAATATCCCGGAGCTGGTGCCGGTCGCGACCGGATAGCTGCCGATCATGCTGATGCCGACGCCGTCCAAAGTGATGCTCGCGTTGGAGGCCAGGCTCTGGGATTGCAGCGTGGCGGTGGCGATGTTCATCGCCGACGCGACCGCGCCGCGCGCGCCCTGCAGGATGGATATTCGCGCGCCGCCCTGTATGCCCATGAACTTGGGCAGCGCAGTCGCGGCCAGAATGCCCAGAATCACGATCACGACGATCAATTCGATCAAGGTAAAACCAGATTGCTTCTTAACCATTCTTATACTCCCTCGTCAGTCTGACAATAACTCGAAGAATAGCCCACATCCTATTGTCTGGCAACAGAATTCGCCCTTGTCTGACAATATTTCACATCGCCGGCGCCGGGCATCCGTGGCCTTCAGAACCAGCCATAGGGCTGCACCGGCGCGAAATTGGCCGCACTCAGTACCTTGCGGGTGGATCCGTCGGTCTCGCGCGTCTCTTCGTATTCGATGAACACCCGGTAGCGGATCCATTTCCTGCCGTCCGGCCCCGGCTTGAAATGGGACTCAAGTTCGGGAACGTAGGTCAGTTCGTGCCGCGACTGGTCGAAATACCAGCTCCCGGGCTTCACCCGCGCATAGGCATCGGCGTAGAACTGGCCGCTGTAGTTCCGCGGCTTTTCCTGCAGCCAGTCGACCGGGTTTTCATCGCGCAGCTTTTCTATTTCCCCGTCGCGCCCGTTGATCATGTAGGCGGCGACGCGCATTTGCAGCGCGCTCTTTATCGCGGCCGCAGTCTGCTGCATGGCGGCTTTCTCCGCCGCTTCCTGGTAGGTGTGCAGGCGGTTGAGCAGGATGCCCGCCATGACGGATACGAGACAGATGACGACGATCAGCTCGAACAGCGTGAAACCCGGCTGCCGGCCCGCCGGAGCGGCGCGCCCGCGCTGCGTCAGTGCGCGGCGCACCTCATCCTCCCCCTTGGCGACCGAAGGCTGCCCGGCCTAGATCCCACATCGGCAGGAATACGCCCAGTGCCAGGATCAGGACCATGACGCCGAGGAAAGTAATCATGATCGGCTCGATGTTCGCCGACAGCCCCTTGAGTTCGTAGTCGATGTCGCGCTGGTACATATCCGCGACCTCCTGCATCAGATCGTCCAATGCGCCCGCCTCCTCGCCCACGGCTATCATCTGCAGCACGATCGGCGTAAACACGCCCGTCGCCCGCGCCGTGCGCAGCACGCTCTCGCCGCGCTCCACGCCGTCGCGCATTTGGTCGACGCGCTGCGCGATATAGGCATTGTCGACCACCTGCGCCAGCACCGCGAGCGTCTGCACCATCGACATGCCGCTTTTCATGGAGATGGAAAAGCTGCGCGCGAAACGCGCCAGCGTGACCTTTTCGATGATCGATCCGGCCAGCGGCAGGCGCAGCTTGAGCTTGTCCCAGGCATAGCGACCAGCCGGCGTCGCGGTATAGATCCGAAAAGCGAACACCGCAGCGACCCCCAGCGCCAGCAGCACCGGCCAGTAATGCACCATGAAGTTGGAGAACTGGATCAGCAGCTGCGTGACCGGCGGCAGGTCCGCCTTGAGACCGGAGAACAGCTTGGCGAATGCGGGAATCACGAACAGGTTGATGATCACCAGCGCAACGCCCATGGCCACCAGCACAAAACTCGGGTAGCGCAGCGCCTGCTGCACGCGCTCGCGCATTTCCTT
>JAAOZY010000249.1 GCA_012274205.1 Betaproteobacteria bacterium | reverse complement strand
TGGCCGCGCTCGGCTCGGTGCTGATCCCGGCGATGCAAAGCCGCGGCTATTCCAAGGAATTCGCCGCTGCCGTCATGTCCTCGGCGGCGACCCTGGCGGTGATCATCCCGCCGTCGATTCCGATGGTGCTGTACGCGGTGATGGCCGACACCTCGGTGGTCCAACTGTTCGTCGCCGGCATCGTGCCGGGCCTGCTCGGCGGACTGGGCTTGATGGGTATGGCTTACTGGTTCGCGCGCCGCTACAAATTCCCGGTGGAAGAATCATTTGCGTTCAAGCGCGTCAAGGAAACGTTCAAGGACGCATTCTGGGCCTTCTTCCTGCCGGTGATCATTCTCGGCTCGATCTTCGGCGGCGTGGTCACCGCCACCGAGGGCGCGGCGATGGCGGTGCTCGCGGCGCTGTTCATCGGCACCATCGTCTACCGCGAACTCAATCTCGCGCACCTTAGAACCGCGATGATCGACGGCGGGATGATCACCGCCAGGGTCGCCGCCGAGGACATGACGGCAGCGGCGAATTCCTTGGAATAGCCGCGGCTTTGCATCGCCGGGATCAGCACCGAGCCGAGCGCGGCCACATCGGCCACTGCCGAGCCTGAGATCTCGGCGAAGAAGAGCGAGGTGCCGATGCTGACCATGGCCAATCCGCCGCGCATCCAGCCGAGCAGAGACGAGGCGAACGCGATCAGCCGGCGCGAAATGCCCGATGCGTTCATGATCGAGCCGGCAAGGATGAACAGCGGAATTGCCAGCAACGGAAAATTGGTGGCGCCGTTGTAGACGACGATGGGCAGGTTGGGCAGGCTGGCAAGGCCTTGCGTGATGAGCAACGCCGTCACCGCGACGATGCCCAGCGCCACCGCGATCGGCACGTTGATCAGTACTAAGCAGAGGACGCAGGCAAACAGCAGGATTATGGACATCGCGGCGTCAGTGCGTCATTTCGGCGAGATCGCTCGCACCGGAGGCAGCCAACCCGCGCGCCTCGCGCACCATCTGCGGCAGATTCAACAGTTCGGCGACAATGATCAGCACCGCGCTCACCGGAATCGCCGACTGGGTCCAGGCGATTGTCACCCAGGGCAGGCTCACCAAATGGTCGGTTTCGAGCACTTCCAGGATACTGAAACCGACCCAGCCGAGCAGCGCGAAAAAACCGACTATCAGCACTTCGGTGACGATCAGGAAGGCGAGCCGCCACTCCGGCTGCAGGCTGTTGACCAGGCCGGGGAAGCCGATGTGCGCGCGCTTGAGCGCGGCCAGCGCCGAGCCATAGAACGTGAGCCAGGCGAGCATCACCGACGCCACTTCGTCATACCAGGCGAGCGACAGGCCGATAGTGCGGAACAGCACGCCCACCGTCACCTCGATGGACAGCGCGACCATCAGAGCGATGACGATCCATTCGAGCAGACGCTCGAATCCGGCGCGCAGGCGCGACATTGATTCCCCCTCCTATGGTTGTTGCGCATTCGCCGGGGCGGGCGCTGCCCGTCTCGGCGCTGCCAGTCTTATTTTCCCAGCGCGATGGCGCGCTCGATCACTTCCTTCGCCGCGGGCACTTCCTTTGCGTATTCATCGTACACGGTCTTGGACGCCGCGATGAACGCGTCCTTGTTGGCCGTGTTCACCTTGATGCCGGCGGCCTTCATCTTGGCGAGCAGTTCCTCGTCATCCTTTGCCGCCTTGGCGTAGACGAATGCTTGCGTTTCCTTGGCTGTGTCCTCGAGGATTTTGCGCACGTCGGCCGGCAACGTCGGCCATTTCTTGGTGCTCACGACCAGGTAGGCGGGTGTGTAGACGTGGCCGGTGATGGAGAGGTATTTCTGCACCTCGTAGAACTTGGCGCTGGCGATCTGCGCGTACGGGTTTTCCTGGCCGTCCATGACGCCGGTCTGAAGCGCGGTGAAGACTTCGGAGTATTTCATCGGGCTAGGATTGGCGCCGTAGGCCTGGAACATTTTGACGCGCCACTTGCCCTCGGGCACGCGCAGCTTGATGCCCTTGAGGTCGGCCGGCACATTGATCGGATGCTTGTTGTTGGTGATGTGGCGGTAGCCGTTCTCCCACACCGCGAGTACCTTGATGCCCTTCTTTTCGGCTTCGGGCTCGAACTTCGACCAGAACAGCTCCTTCTCGATCCGCTTCATGTGCTCGCGGTCCTTGACCAGGTAGGGCATCTCGAACACGCCGAATATGTCTGCCTCGGAGGACATGACCGTGGACGGCTCCACCATATCGATGGTGCCGAGCTTGAGCTTCTGCAGCATTTCCTTGTCGCCGCCGAGCTGACTCGAGCCGTAGACCACCACTTTATATTTGCCGCCGAGCTTGGCATTGGCGCGTTTGGCAAATTCATCGGCCGCCGCGCCGATCAGCGAACCCGGTTCGCCCACGTGCCCGAGCTTGAGTTCGATGCCCTGTGCTGCGGCAATCAGAGGTGCGGCGCAAAGCGCTGCAATGCCGGCCAGTTTCAGTAGTTTCATCTGATCCTCCTTCGAAATTGCCGCCCTGCGGATGCGGGCAGTCTATTCACCGCCGGCCCCGCGCGCGGGGCCGGTTGCTGCAATCAAGCGGCGATGCGCTGTGCGCTCCTGCCGCGGGCGCATTCGACCAGATAGTCGGCTGCGGTCTGCGCCCCGCCTTTCTTGTGGGGGACGCCGGCCAGGGCCAAGCCCATTTCGACGCCCGCGAGCGTCCCCATGAGCGTGAGATCGTTGAAGTCGCCGAGGTGGCCGATGCGGAACACTTTGCCGGCGAGCCGTCCCAGGCCGGTGCCCAGGGACATGTCGTAGGCTTCGAGTATGGTTTTTCTGAGCGCATCGGCGTCCTGGCCGGCGGGCATCATCACCGCAGTGAGCGTGTTGCTGTATTCCTCGGGATTGGTGCAGAGAATCTCCAGATTCCAGGCGCGCACCGCGCGTCGCGTCGCCTCCGCGTGGCGCGCGTGGCGCGCAAATACCTGTTGCAAGCCTTCTTCCTGCAGCATCGCTATCGCCTCATGCAGGCCGTAGAGCAGATTGGTCGCGGGCGTGTATGGGAAGTAGCCGCTTTTGCCGGCGGCGATCATTTCGTCCCAGGCCCAGTAGGACTTGGGCAGCTGCGCGGACTGCGCCGCCTTGCGCGCTTTTTCGCTCACCGCGTTGAACGATAGTCCCGGCGGCAGCATCAGGCCCTTCTGCGAACCCGCCACGGTCACGTCCACGCCCCATTCGTCGTGGCGGTAGTCGATCGACGCGAGCGAGGAAATCGTGTCCACCAGCAACAGCGCCGGGTGATTCGCGGCATCGATGGCCTTGCGTATCAGTGGTATGCGGCTGGTGACGCCGGTCGAGGTTTCGTTGTGCACCACGCACACCGCCTTGATCGCGTGCGCCTTGTCCTCTCTCAGTTTCGCTTCGACCGCTGCCGCATCGGCGCCCCGGCGCCAGTCGGTGGCAATCAACTCGACCTGCAAACCCAGCTTGCCCGCCATCTTCTGCCACAAGCTGGCGAAGTGACCGGTCTCGACCATCAGCAGCTTGTCGCCCGGCGAGAAGCAGTTCACCAGCGCTGCTTCCCATGCGCCGGTGCCCGAGGCCGGGTAAATCACCACCGGCTGCTGTGTCTGGAAGATGCGTTTCAGGCCCGCGTTGATCGCCAGGCCCAGCTGGCCGAATTTCGGTCCGCGGTGGTCCATGGTGGGCGCATCGATGGCGCGCAGTATGCGGTCCGGTACATTGGTCGGCCCGGGGATTTGCAGAAAATGGCGACCACTATAGAAGGTCATGGCGGGGGTTCCTTATGCGCCGGATTGCCGGACCCTACCAGCTTGGTATTGCCCGATTTTGTATGCAATTGAATCACGACTTGTCCAAGTCAGTCAATTATTTAATATCATACTGTTTTTGAATGCATTTGTTGAAATTGCCATGAACGGGCAATGAAGGTATTATGTATGCAAAATGTCATATGCCATGGATCACCATACTGCAAGCCGGATGGCCAGCGACACCGCCGCGCCTGCGGCCGAGCCGCGCCTGCTGGTGGAAGAGGCGGTCGAGCGCTTGCGCGACCTTATCATCCAGGGCGAACTCGCGCCGGGCGTGAAGCTGAACGAGCGGGTGCTGTGCGTGCGCCTGCGCACCTCGCGCACGCCGGTGCGCGAGGCGATCAAGTATCTCGCTTCTGAAGGCCTGGTCGAGCTGCTGCCCAACCGCGGCGCGATCGTCACGCCGGTGACAGCGACGACGGTGCGCGAAATGTTCGTGGTGCTGGGCGCGCTGGAGGCGCTCGCGGGCGAGCTTGCCTGCGCCAACGCGAGCGATGCCGATATCGCGGAAATCCGCGCGCTGCATTACCAGATGCTGGCGCATCATGCGCGCGGCGAGCTCGCCCCGTACTTCCGCTGCAACCAGGAGATCCACCTGCGCCTGGTCGGATGCAGCGGCAATGCGACCCTGGTCAACACCTACCGCGCATTGAACGGCCACGTTCGCCGCGCGCGCTACATGGCCAATCTTTCGCACGCGCGCTGGGACCACGCGGTGCAGGAGCATCAGCAGATACTCGACGCGCTTGCGCGCCGCGACAGTGCCGCGCTGCCGGCGCTGCTGCGCAGCCACCTCAGCAACAAGATGCTGGTGGTGCTCGAGGCGCTGGCCCAGCAAACCGGCTGACGAATGGTGTAAGGTGGCGAGCATGCATGCCGCGCGGCCGCTGCGGCATCGCCGCGAGCGCCCCGCTTCACCGCCGGCGGGTTTGCCGGCACGCGCAAGGAGACCAATTTGAACATCGACATCATTTCCGACGTGGTCTGCCCCTGGTGCTTCGTCGGCAAGCGCCAGATCGAGGCGGCGCTCGCGCTGTATGCGCAGGAGCGCGCCGGCGAAGACCGGCCGCGCGTGAGCTGGCGGCCGTTCCAGCTCAACCCACAGCTTCCGCCCGAAGGCATGAGCCGGCAGGATTACGTGCTCAAAAAATTCGGCGCCGCGCGCGCCAAGGACGTCTATGCGCGCGTCACCGCGGTCGGCGCCGAATACGGCATCGCATTCGCGTTCGATAAAATCGAGCGCCAGCCCAACACGCTTGCGGCGCACAGCCTGATCGCGCTTGCCGGCGCGGCGCCGGCGGACGCCGGCGGCCTGCAGGACCGGGTCAAGGAAGCGCTGCTGCAGGCCTATTTCCTCGAGGGCGTCGACCTGAGCAAGGCGGAAAACCTGATCAAGGTCGCTGCCGCCGCCGGTCTGGACCCGCTGCAGGCGGAGCGCTGCCTGGCCGATCCCGCGTCGCGGCAGGCAGTCGAAAGCGAAGACCAGCGCGCGCGCGCGATCGGGGTGCAGGGCGTGCCCTTTTTCATTTTCAATGGCAAGGTCGCGGTGTCCGGCGCGCAGGGCCCACAGGCCCTGCTGGACGCCATGCATCAGGCTGAAACCGCGCTCGCCTGAGCGGGCGCGGTTCATCCGGAATCGAGGGCCTTTGGACCGGGCACCCAGACAAGTCGCCAGCACCACGCACCACCCGGGCGCGGACGGGGGCGAACTCGGGGCGCGACTGCGGCGCGAGCTCAAGGGCGAGGTGCTGTTCGATGCCGCCAGCCGCGGCCGCTACGCCACCGACGCGTCGATCTACCAGATCGAGCCTGTCGGCGTGGTGGTGCCGCGGACCGAAGAAGACGCGCGCATCGCCATCCAGATCGCCGCCGACGCGGGCGTGCCTATCCTGCCGCGCGGCGCCGGCACCTCGCAATGCGGCCAGACCGTGGGCGCGGCCCTGGTCATCGACAACTCCAAGTACCTGAACCGGGTCCTCGCCTTCGATAAAGACGCGCGCACGGCCGTGGTGCAGCCGGGACTGGTGCTGGATCAGCTGAACGCCTACCTGCGGCGCCACGGCCTGTGGTTTCCGGTGGACGTTTCCACCAGCGCGCAGGCGACGCTGGGCGGCATGGCCGGGAACAACTCCTGCGGCTCGCGCTCGATCCGCTACGGCAACATGGTGCACAACGTGCGCGGCATCGACGCATTGCTCGCCGACGGCGCCGAATTCCATTTCGGCGCGAGCGGGCTGATCGCCGCTGCGCCCGCGGCCTACCGCGACCTGGTGGCGCGCGTGCACGCCGTAGTGCGGCGCGAGGCCGCGGAGATCGAGGCGCGCTGGCCCAGGGTGCTGCGCCGGGTGCAGGGCTACAACATCGACATGGTGCAGCCCGGCGC
>JAAOZY010000042.1 GCA_012274205.1 Betaproteobacteria bacterium | reverse complement strand
GGCTATGGCAAAGGTTAGAATGGCGCCGTGATGCAGGGGAGCGCAGTCGCACGAGCCGCCCCGGCGCAATGGCGCCGCGGCGCATGTCCTGGCTGCAATGAGTGAAAACGAAAACGGCAGGGAACCGAGCCCAGTGGACCAACCTTTTGAAATGGATCTGAGCCTGCAGATCGGCAAGTACGACATTCGCCGGCAACTGGGCAAGGGCGCGACCGGAACGGTCTATCTGGCCGTGGACACCTTTTCCGGCAAGGAAGTTGCGCTCAAGGTGATCGAACCCGAGGTATTCAAGGACCCGGAGTTCGGCGCCGTGTACCGCTCGCAATTCCTCAACGAGGCCTCGCTTGCGGGCAAGCTCAAGCACCCGCACATCGTCAGCATCCTCGATGCGGTGGTGCAGGAAGACTCCGGCCACATCGCGATGGAGGTGGTGGGCGGCGGCGACCTGTCGCAGCACGTCGCCACGGACACGCTGCTTCCGGTCGCCGATGTGCTGCAGATCGGCTTCAAGTGCTGCGGCGCGCTCGCTTATGCGTTCAACGAAGGCATCGTCCACCGCGACATCAAGCCCGCCAACATCATGATCGCCCAGGGCACCGAGGTGAAAATCGCCGATTTCGGCGCCGCGCTGCTGCGCAAGGCGCAGTCGGTGCAGACCGCCAGCATCGGCTCGCCCTACTACATGTCACCGGAGCAGCTGGAGGAGGCGCCGCTTACGCACCACAGCGACATGTACTGCCTCGGCGTGGTGCTGTACGAGCTGCTCACCGGCCAGCGGCCATTCATGGCGGACAGCCTGGAGATGCTGGTGCAGAAGATCCTGCACCAGCAGGCGGCGCCGCCAAGCAGCCTGCGCCCGACGCTGCCGAAGGAGATCGACCGCGTGGTGCTGCGCGCGCTCGGCAAGAAGCCGGAGTTCCGCTACGAAACCTGGGCCGATTTCGCGCTTGCACTGTCCGACGTGGGCAAGCTGGTGCTGCCGCCGGACTCCATCATGGACAGCGAGAAATACGTTGCGCTCAAGCGCGTCGAAATGCTGTCGAATCTTTCCGACGCTGAACTGTGGGAGCTGACCAACGCCGGCGGCTGGACGCGCGTGGCGGCGAAACAGGCGATCGTGCGCGAGAACGAGCCGGGCAAGAGCTTTTTCTTCCTCGCGCAGGGACAGGTCAAGGTCACGCTCGAAGGCCATCTGCTCAACACCATCAGCGAGGGCGAGAGCTTCGGCGAAATGGCCTATATCCGCGGCGGAGTGATGCCGCGCCATGCGACGGTGGAGTCCATGACCGGAATTCTGCTGGCGGAGTTCGAGCCCGACGCGCTGGACCAGATGAGCCTGGGCGCGCAGCTGCAGCTCACGCGGGCGCTGGTGCGCAATCTGGTGGACCGGCTCGAGCTTGCCAACGCGCGGCTTGCCAAGTGAGCTGCTGCGGCGCGCGCTGAGGCAGCGCCGGCCGCAGCGGCGCCCGACAGGTCGTTTCAGAATTGCCGAAATGACCCCGATTTAAGGGAGCACGAGGGGAGGTATCCCCTTGCATTGAAATCAGCTCCAAAGGAAGAACATGTCAAACACTTCCCGGGCATAGAATTGCCGAAGAAAAAGGGCTAAGTCATGCTGCTCGGCTGCATCGCCGACGATTTCACCGGGGCCACCGACCTTGCCAACCAGCTGGTGCGCCGCGGCATGCGCACGCCGCAGACCATAGGCGTGCCGGCGGCGCCCCTTGCGGCGGATGCCGACGCCGTGGTGGTTGCGCTCACGCGCCCGGGGACATGCAGCTGGCGCTGGCGGTGCGGGGCTTTGCCGGCACGCATCATGCGCTGCCGCTCGCCAATCACGGTCCGGTGGTCGCGGGCACGAGCCTTGACGCGGCCGCCGACGCGGCGCAGGAGCTCGAAGCCACCGCGCGCTCACGCCGGAGCAGCTTGCCGGCATCCGCCGCCGCTATCCGGCCGGCTGAGATTCCATCGTTGCCAATCACGCTGCCAGGAAAAGCAAGCATGCCCAGATTCGCCGCCAATCTGTCGATGATGTATCAGGAGCACGCTTTCCTCGATCGCTTCGGCGCTGCCGCGAAAGACGGCTTCGCCGGCGTCGAGTTCCTGTTTCCCTATGCGCATCCGGCAGCCGAGCTGCGCGCGCGCCTGAGCCAACATGGCCTGACGCAGGCGCTGTTCAACGGCCCGCCGGGCGACTGGGACGCGGGCGAGCGCGGCACTGCCTCCCTGCCGGGGCGCGAAGCCGAATTCGCCAGGAGCGTGGACACCGCGCTGGAGTACGCGCGCGTGCTCGGCAACGACCGCGTGCATCTGATGGCCGGGCTGATACGCACCGGGGAGGAGCGCGCGCGCCACCGCGCCACCTACGTGCGCAACCTCGCCCATGCCGCGAAACAGGCGGCCTCGGCCGGCGTCACCGTCGTGATCGAACCGATCAATACGCGCGACGTTCCCGGCTTCTTCCTGAACCGGCAGGACGAGGCGCACGCCATCTGCGCCGAAGTGGGCGCGGCCAACCTCAAGGTGCAGATGGATTTTTACCATTGCCAGATCGTCGAGGGCGATCTCGCGACGAAGCTCACGCAATACATCGCCGGCATCGGCCATATCCAGATCGCGGGAGTGCCCGATCGCCACGAACCGGACCACGGCGAAATCAACTATCCGTATCTGTTCCAGCGGATGGATGAACTCGGCTACGCGGGCTGGGTCGGCTGCGAGTACCGGCCCGCGGCGGGCACCAGCGCCGGGCTGGGCTGGCTGAGATCCTGGCTATGAGGGCACGGCTGTGAACGCCGCAGGCTCGGACGGGCCCGAAAGGCGCGGCGCGCAGGGCGACGCTGCGCTGCTGCGCCTGGTCGCGGACAGCGTGCCGGCGATGATGGCGTATTACGAGCCGAACGGCCTGCGCTGCGTGTTCGCCAACAGGCGCTATGCCGAGGCCAACGGGTGGAGCGCGGACGCGGTCGTCGGCAAGACCGTGCGCGAAATCATCGGCGAGGAGGCCTGGCGCGCGATAGAGCCGCAGGTCGAGCGCGTGCTGAAGGGAGAGAAGGTCGAGTACGTGCGCCCGATGACGCTGCCCGATGGCGCGCAGCGCTTCATCGAGGTCAGCCTGATACCGCATTTCGACGAGCAGGCGCAATTGCTCGGCGCGTTCGGGCTGATCAACGACATCACCCGGCACCACCTGGCCGAGCGCGCCATCCGCGACAGCGAGGAGCGCATGCGCAAGTTCGCCGACGCGAGCAATGAGGGAATATTCATCCACAGGAACGGCGTTCTGACCGATGTCAACGACGCGCTGCTGGCGATAACCGGCTATGCGCGCGAGGACATGATCGGCCACGAGGTGCTGGGCTTCATTGCGCCCGAGTGGCTGGAGGCCGCGACGGACTACCTGCGCGCGGCGCGCGAGGACCCCTACGAAGCCGAAGTGGTGCACCGGAGCGGCCGTCGCATCGCCGTCGAGATCGTGGGCAAGACGGTGCGCATCAACAACGAAGTATCGCGATTGGGGGTAGTGCGCGACCTTACCGTGCGCAAGCACGCCGAGGCGCGCATCCAGTATCTCGCGCACCACGACATGCTCACCGGCCTGCCCAACCGCGCCTACCTGACCGAGCGCCTGGGCACCATCCTCGCGCTGTCGCGCCGCCACGGAACGCTGGTCGCGATCCTGTTCATCGATCTGGATAACTTCAAGACCATCAACGATTCGCTCGGACATCATGTCGGCGACGTCCTGTTGAAGCAGTTGGCCGTGCGCATCAAGGAAGTGCTGCGTGAAGCCGACATGGTGTCGCGCCTGGGCGGCGACGAATTCCTGGTGATCCTGGCCGATCTTGCGGTGCCCGATGACGCCGCCAAGGTCACGGAAAAGCTGCTGCAGGTGATTGCGGCACCGCTCAACCTCGAGGGCCGCGAGGTCTGCGCCGGGGCGAGCATCGGCATCAGCGTGTTCCCGCGCGACGGCGACAACGCCGACGACTTGATCCGCCATGCGGATGCGGCCATGTACAGCGCCAAGGAGCGTGGCCGCGGCCATAGCCGCTTCTACACGCCGGGACTGTCGGACGCGGCCACGCTCCTTGGCGCTGTACATGGCCGCATCCGCATGGCG
>JAAOZY010000248.1 GCA_012274205.1 Betaproteobacteria bacterium | reverse complement strand
GCCGTGCACGAAGGCTACGGCCTGACCGAATGCTCGCCCTGCGCCGCCTACAACCACGTGAGCAAGCACAAATTCGGCAGCGTCGGCACCGCGATCGAGGACTTCGAGGTGAAGATCTTCGACGAGAACGACAAGGAGGTCCCGCGCGGGACCTGGGGCGAGATCGTGATGCGCGGCCCGGGCGTGATGAAGGAATACTGGGGCAGGCCCGAGGACACGGCGCAGGCGCTGCGCGGTGGCTGGCTGCACTCGGGCGACATCGGCAGGATGGACGAGGAAGGCTATGTGTTCATCGTCGACCGGGTGAAGGACATGATCAACGTGTCCGGCTTCAAGGTCTGGCCGGCCGAGATCGAGCACTACCTGTACCAGATAGCCGGGATCAGGGAAGTGGCAGTGTACGGCCTGCCCGACACGCTCAAGGGCGAGAGCGTGTGCGCCGCGGTGGTGCTCAAGGACGGCGCGCAGCTCTCCGCGCAGGAAGTGATCGACTGGTGCAAGGAAAAGCTCGCCGCCTACAAGACCCCGGAGCGCGTCGACATCGTCATGGAACTGCCCAAGAGCGCGACCGGCAAGATCTTGAAGCGCATGCTGCGCCAGCAGGCTTAGGCTTCCAGCCGCCGGCGCCGGCATGGGCAGCGTCACCCTGCCGCTGTGGCTGCTCATCGTGGTCTGCGCGCTCGCGCTGATCGGCCTGCTCGACCGGCTGCTGGTGCCCAGCGTGCGCTGGCTCATCCGCAGCCGCGCGAACAAGGTGCTGGACGAAGTCGCCTCGCGCCTGCGCATCGAAGTCCGCCCGTTCCAGCAGACCCGCCGCCAGGTGCTGATCGACCGCCTGCTCTACGACGAAAAGGTACAGCAGGCGGGGGCGAGCCATGCGCGCGAGCACAACATGCCGCGCGAAGTGGTCATGGCGCAGATCACCGGCTATGCGCGCGAGATCGTCCCCGCTTTCAACGCCTACTTCTACTTTCGCGTCGGCTACTGGCTGGGGCGCAGGATCGCCCGGACGCTGTACCGGGTGCGCGTCGGCTATACCGACACTGAAGGCCTGGCGCGCGTCCCGCCCGATGCCACCGTGGTGTTCGTGATGAACCACCGCAGCAACATGGACTACATCCTCGCCGCCTACCTTGTGGCGGATCAGGCGGCCTTGTCCTACGCCGTCGGCGAATGGGCGCGCATCTGGCCGCTGCAGCAGCTGATCCGCTCGATGGGCGCCTACTTCGTGCGCCGCAACTCGCGCGACGAACTCTACCGGCGCGTGCTCGAGCGCTATATCGGCATGGCCACCGAGGCCGGCGTGACCCAGGCGCTGTACCCGGAAGGCTCGCTCAGCCGCGACGGCAGGCTGCGCGCGCCCAAGCTCGGCGCGCTCGACTACATGATCCGCGGCTTCAATCCCGAGGGCGCGCGCGATCTGGTGTTCATCCCGCTCGGCATCAACTACGACCGCACGCTGGAGGACCGCACGCTGCTGCTCGCGCTTGACGAAAACGCGAAGCGGCCGGGCCGGCTGCGGGCAGCGTGGAACACGTTCGCGTTCGTGGCGCACCAGGCCGGACTCGCGCTGCGCAGCGACTGGCACCGCTTCGGCTACGCCTGCGTCAATTTCGGCACGCCGCTGTCGATGCGCGACTACCTCAATGCGGGCGGCTTCGATTTCCGCAGGCTGGACAAGGATCAGCGCCAGGCGCGCGTGGCCGAGCTCGGCGCGCAGCTGATGCAGCGTGTCGGGCGGTTGGTGCCGGTGCTGCCGGTGCCGCTGGTGGCGCTGGTGTTCGAGCGCAGCGCGGGCAAGGCGCTGTCGGAACTCGAGCTCAAGGCCGAGGTCGAGCTGCTGATCGAGCGGCTCGAGGCCGCCGGCGCGCACATCTATATCCCGCGGCGCGACCGCGATTACGCCATCACCGCGGGCCTGCGCATGATGCTGCTGCGCCACCTGGTGGCCGAGCGCGACGGCCTGTACGCAGCGGACCCGGCGCAGGCCGCGCTGCTGCGTTACTACGCCAACTCGATCGCGCACCTCCTGCCAGCCTGATTCGCCTGCGGCGCGCGCTCAGCCGCCGCTCAAGGCCTGCACGATGAACACCTCGTCGGATGCGCGCAGGCCATGGCCGAGCGTGCGCACCTGCTCCCCGTTGACAAAAATGCGGATGTGGCGGCGGATCG
Organism: Betaproteobacteria bacterium; assembly: GCA_012274205.1. Classification (GTDB taxonomy): domain Bacteria; phylum Pseudomonadota; class Gammaproteobacteria; order Burkholderiales; family SG8-39; genus 2-12-FULL-64-23. The sequence continues at coordinate 2,414 of JAAOZY010000248.1, read as the reverse complement.
CATCCTGCTCGTCAACCATGCGGAAACGCATGCCGGGATAGCGCCGGTCCAGATCGGCGAGCACTTCGCCCAGAGTCTCGCCACCGGCCTCGACCTGCCGCCGGCCTTCCGTATAGGAGCGCAGCGGATCCGGAATCAGCACTTTCATCGGCGCAGTTCAACCGCCTCCAGCGCGTAGATTTCAGGCAGATGGCGCGCAATGCAGGACCAGGCGCCGCCCTCGTTGCGACTGGCCCAGAGTTCGCCGCCGGTGGTGCCGAAATACACGCCGACCGGATCGTGCGCGTCGCCGCTCATTGCCTGGCGCTTTACCGTGAACCAGCCCTGCGCCGGCGGCAGCCCGTCATCCTGGCGCTGCCACGTCTTGCCGGCGTTGCGTGTGACATAGGCGGCCGGCTTGCCGCCCGGACTGGTGCGCGGCCACACCGAGGTTCCGTCCATGGGAAACACCCATGCCGTGTCCGGGTCGCGCGGATGCAATACGATGGGAAAGCCGATATCGCCGATCTTCTTCGGCATGCTCCTGCCGATCCGCACCCAGGTCCCTGCCCGCCGGTCCATGCGGTAGATGCCGCAGTGGTTTTGCTGGTACAGAATGTCCGGCGCCAACGGATGCATGCGCACGCAGTGCGGATCGTGCCCGTACTCGGGATGCGGATCAGGTAGAAAGTCCACGCTGCACCCGTCATTGAGAGGGGTCCATCCGGCGCCCCGGTCCACGCTCTCGAATACGCCGCCGCTCGACATTCCGATATAGAGGTGGCGCGCGTCGCGCGGGTCGACGAGGATCGAATGCAGCTTCGGCCCGTCCGGGGTGCCGTCCTGTTCGCCGCCGGTCCATTGTGCATAGCGCGGATGCTCGTTGAAGCCCGCTACGCCGGCCCAGGTATCGCCGCCGTCCTCGCTGCGAAACAGGCCCTGCGGCGAGGTACCCGCGTACCAGGTGCCGGCCTCGCTCGCATGGCCGGGCGTGAGCCAGAAGCTGTGGTCAAGCACGCGCCCTTTCTGCCCTTCTGGCGCTTTCGGAAACGCCGGCGGTTTTGCCGCCTCTTTCCATTTCCTGCCGAAATCTCCGGAGCGGAATACGGTGGGACCGAGATGCCCGGTGCGCGCCGCGGCGAGCAGGGTGCGCCCGTCGCGCGGGTCGAGCACCATGTGGTGCACGATATGGCCGAAGAACATCGGCCCGGCAATGTTCCATTTGCGCCGGCTCTTGTCTGCCTTGAGGATGAATGCGCCTTTGCGCGTCGCGACCAGCAGGGCGACCGCGCCGGTCGACGCCGCGGGCGGCTGGGATGATTTTTCCGGCGTTCGCATCACGCATTCTCCCGAGGCAGCACGATGACCATCCACGTTACGCCGAAACGATCGGCAAGCATACCGAAACAGGGCGAGAAGAAGGTCTTGCCCAGCGGCAATCTGACCTGGCCGCCGTCGCCGAGCGCGGCGAACATCTTCCTCGCATCAGCTTCGTTGGCCGCGTCGAGCGACAGCGCAAAACCGTCGAATTTCGGTTTGCCGCTGCACCGACCGTCCGAGACCATGAGCTTGGTGTCGCCTATGCTGATGGATCCGTGCATGACCTTGTTTTCGGAGTTGGGCGGACACATGCCCGGTTGCTGCGGCTCCGGGTTGTCCTTGTAGCGCATCAGCACCTCCACCTTGGCGCCCAGCGTCTTGACGTAGAAATGGACCGCCTCTTCGCAGCGGCCCTCGAAAAACATATACGCTTGAACCTGCATGGCGGCTCCTTTTCGAGACTTGATCCCTGGTTGAAAATCGGCGGTGATGCTTCAGCCGCCGGCGTTTTTCGCGGACCGCGTGCGCAATTCCGCTTCCTTGCTCAGAATCTCTTCGCTATCGGTCAACTCCGGTCCTTCGAACACCTGGCGGATCTCGATCTCCGAATCAGTCTCGAACGGATTCGGGCAGCGTTTGACCCATTCGATCGCTTCGTCGCGCGACTTGAGCTGCCACATCCAGTAGCCGGCGATCAGCTCCTTGGTTTCGGCGAACGGCCCGTCGATCACCGTGCGATTCTTGCCGGCGAACTTCACCCGTGCGCCTTTCGCGCTCGGATGCAGGCCCTCGCCCGCGAGCATCACGCCGGCTTTTACCAATTCTTCATTGAACTGCATCATGTCCTTGAGCAATTTCTCCTTGGGCATTTCGCCAGCTTCGGATTCCCTGGTTGCTTTGACGATGATCATGAATCGCATGCCGGTCTCCTTGAATTGTGCTTGCATGGACGCCGGCGCAGGGCACGCTGCCCGCGCTCACTGCCCGGCGCGTCGCCGCTCGCTGGCGCGGATCATTTCTCCGAGGTCCGCGGCCGGGCGAATCTCGAACGGGCCGCCGCGCACGCCCGGATGCTTCGACATCAGCTGGATTGCGTGATTGAGGTCGTCGGCCTC
>JAAOZY010000247.1 GCA_012274205.1 Betaproteobacteria bacterium | reverse complement strand
TCTGCGATCTGGTCGACTGGGCGCGCACGGCGGGCTTTTCCGTGGTCGCCGCAGGACGCGGCCATAAGTGGCTGCCGCACTTTTCCGAGTCCACACCCGAGACCGTCTGGGGCAATTACGGTCTTACGCCCGAGCAGGCCAGGATCGGCGGCCTCAACCCGAAGATGTTCAATTCCTTTCTCGACGGCTCCAAGCCCTCGATCGAGTGCACGGCCGTGTGCAACGCCACCGGGCTGGTGGCGCCGCCGGACGGGCTCACTTATCCGCCGGCATCGGTGGAGGACATTCCCTTTGTCTGCCGGCCGATCGCGGAAGGCGGCGTGCTGCACCAGAAAGGCCAGGTCGAGGTGATTTCCTCGCTGGAGAAGGACGGGCGCGTGATCCCCTACGACATCCGCTTCGGCGTGTTCGTGGTATTCGAGGGCGATACCGAATATATCCGCAACTGCTTCAGCGAATATATGGTGCGCACCGACCCGAGCGGGCGCTACGCCTGCCTGTACAAGCGCTGGCACCTGATCGGGCTCGAGCTCGGCATCTCGGTCGCAGCGGTGGGGCTGCGCGGCGAGCCGACCGGCGCCGCGACCTGCTTCAATGCCGATGTGGTCGCGACCGCGAAGCGCGATCTGAAGGCGGGCGAGATGCTCGACGGCGAGGGCGGCTACACCGTCTGGGGCAAGCTGTTCCAGGCGCAGAAATCGCTCGCCTGCGGCGGCCTGCCGCTCGGGCTCGCGCACCAGGTCAAGCTCGTGCGCGCGGTGAAGAAAGGTCAGTCGCTGAGCTGGGCCGACGTCGCCATGGACAAGAACCTGCCGGCGTACAAGCTGCGGCGCGAAATGGAAGCATCGTTCGCGCAAACCGGAGCGCGCGCCGCCGCCTGAGTTTGCCGCGGCTTCAGGCGCGTTCGCAGGTGTACGGCGGCGGAGCTTGTCGCGTTCATTCTCCCGGTCCCGGCTGCGCCGGCAGTGTTGACATCCGTCAAGGCCGCTCCTGCGCCGCATGCGCGAGCGCAGCGCTGTCCTGCTACCATACCGGGCGCAATGGCGAACGGGGACGCTGCGGATGAAGCTGGATATCGACGGCAAGACGGGGCTGGTGACCGGCGCCAGCAGCGGCATCGGCCGCGGTATCGCGCTGGCGCTGGCGGCCGAGGGCGTGCGCCTGGCGATCGTGGCGCGGCGCAGGCACCTGCTGCAGCAGCTTGCGGCGGAAATCACCGCCGCCGGCGGAGCCGATCCGGTGGTGATCGAGTGCGACCTGATGCAGGCCGAGGCGGCCGCAGCGATTGCGCATTCGGCCCTGGACGGACTCGGATCGGTCGATATCCTGGTGAACAATGCCGGCGGCAGCCGGCGCTTTGCGCTGGACGCGAGCGAGGCACAGTGGGACGAGGCGCTCACGCTCAACTTCACGCGCCAGCGCCAGCTAGCGCACCAGCTTCTCGGGCAGATGATGCAGCGCAACTGGGGGCGCATCATCAACATTACCGGCAAGTCCGAGCCCGAGGGCATCAACGGCGCATTCTGCGCCAAGGCGGCGATGCATTCCTGGGCCAAGGGCCTGTCGCGGGAAGTGGGCAGGCACGGCATCACCGTGAATTCGATTCCGCCCGGGCGCATCATGAGTGAGCAGATCCTGCGCAACTACACGCCCGAATACCGCCAATGGCAGGCTGACAATGAAATTCCGGTGGGCGCATACGGCGAGCCCGAAGACATTGCGCAGCTGGTGTGCTTTCTCGCTTCGCCGCGGGCGCGCTACATCACCGGTGCCGTGATACCGGTGGATGGCGGCCTGCGCCGCTATCAGTTCTGAGCCGGCATCTGCTGAATTGCCGGATTTGGCACGGATGTCAGTCTGCGGGCCAAGCCTGATCTGGGCGTAAGGAAAACAATGTTCAAGAATACAACGCCACTCAGGGTGCTTCCTCGGGCGGACGCACTGTTCTGAACATCAGCAACAGCAGCAGGTCGTAGACAATCTTGGCCGCGCCCGCGGCGATCAGCGGCCAGCCGAAGCTCGACAGGCTCAACAGATAACCGGCGAGGAAGGGGCTGGCGGCCGAGGCCAGGCTGCGCGGCACCGAGGTGACGCTGGCCGCCGCCGGGCGCTCCTCGGGCGTCACGATGGCCATGACGTAGGAGCTGCGCGTGGGCACGTCCATCTGCGACAGCGCGCTGCGGACGAACAGCAGCGCGATGGCCCAGCCCAGGTCCGGCATGAACGGGATCGCGATCAGGCACAGGCTGGAGGGCAGGTGCGTGAACACCATGGTATTCACCAGGCCGAAGCGGTCGGCGATGCGCACCGCGACCAGATAGGAAAAAGCGGAGAGCACGCCGGTCCAGAAGAAGATCGCCCCCGCCGCAGCGAGCGACATGCCGAAGCGCTGATACAGCCACAGCGCTACCATCGACTGGACCACGAAACCGCCGCCGAAGGCATCCAGGCTGAACAGCGCGGCGAGCGTATACACGTGCTTCTTCGATTTTCCCAGCGGGGCCGGCGCCTGCTGCGCCTGCGTTCCCAGCGCTGTGGGCAGGCCGCGGTAGACCAGCGCGGCCAGAACACCCAATAGCGCGTAGAGCGCGAACATGACCTGCATCGAAGCCAAGGGCGCGGCGCCGGTGGCCGCGGCGATCGCCGTCGGCAGCGCCGCCGCGAGCGCCCCGAGCGCAGCGGCGAGCGAGCCGGTCAGGCTGTAGCGCGCGAACACCGCGGTGCGCTTGCGGTCGTCGACGACGCGCGCGAGCACCGCGTGCTCCAGCGGCAGGAACACGCTCACGTCGCCGCTGGAAGGGTTCAGCGTGCCGATGAGCGCGATCAGCAGCAGCGGCCAGAAACCGGTGAGCAGCGCGAACGCGAGGCCGGTGGCGCCCATGAGCAGCGTCGCCGCCAGCAGCAGCGTGCGGTAGTGATAGCGATAGGCGTACAGGCCGACCAGCAGCGTCAGCGCGCCGGAGCCGAGCAGGGTGGTGGTGGCGATGATTCCGACCTGCAGCGGACTGAAGCCGAGCTGCAGCAGATACAGCGGCAGCAGCAGGCTGACAAAGCCGTCGCCGAAAGCGCGCAGGCCTTTTGCGATCAGCAGGCGGTTTACGTGCGCGGCGCCGTGCATGGAGTGCCAAGCGTGGAATATGAGCGGGGGTGTGAACGTTCCAAGGCGCGCCTTCACGTGGCCAACAGCCAGATGTCGGGCAAGCCTTGGACGCGGTCGGCGTCTTGGACGGGGAGGCTGCCAAATCCCCGCAAGCGCAACGGTAGACACATATTCCGGCCTTGTCAAAGGGGAACCGTGGCGCAGTTCCCGCATTTTGCGCCATCCGGCGGATAGCGCGACCATGTTTGACATATCGCAAAGAGAGGGCCGCCCCCGGGGCCTAGAGTAGGGCTATCCGACCGGGAGAGCGCCATCGCCGAGTGCGGCGGCCGCCGAAGGAGCAATACCCAGAAACTCTCAGGCAAAAGGACCGGCGGAGCGGAAGCGGTGCTTCCGTCACTCTGGAGAGCAGCCGTCGATTGCGGGCGGACACCGAAGGGGCGCACAGCCGGGTGAGCATCAGGCTGTAATCTCTCAGGTACCAAGGACAGAGGGGTGACGCGGAACGCGAAGTCGGCGTTGCCCCTTTTCCATTGTTGCCGGAGAGCCCATGCCCAAAGTCACTGCACTCAATGCCGCCCACCGCGCGCTCAATGCGCGCATGGTCGATTTTGGCGGCTGGGACATGCCGCTGCACTATGGCTCGCAGATCGAGGAGCACCACGCGGTGCGGCGCGGCGCCGGCATGTTCGATACTTCGCACATGCTCGCGGTCGATGTCACCGGGGGCGGCGCGCGCGATTTTCTGCTGCGCGCGCTGGCCAATGACGTGGACAAACTCGCGCAGCCGGGCCGCGCGCTCTATTCCTGCATGCTCAACGAAGCCGGCGGGGTCATCGACGACCTGATCGCGTATTTCGTCGCGCCGGACTCGTTTCGCCTGGTGGTGAACGCGGGCCGGGCGGAGGCGGACCTCGCCTGGCTGCAGTCGCTGCAGGAACGCTCCGGCGCAGCGGTGAAGCTTGCGCCGCGGCGCGAGCTCGCGATGATTGCGGTGCAGGGCCCGCAGGCGCGCGAGCGCGTATGGCAGGCATTGCCGCAGACCCGCGCCGCCACGACCGCGCTGCCGCCGTTTCACAGCAGCGCGGTGGGCGAGCTGATGCTCGCGCGCACCGGCTACACCGGCGAAGACGGCTTCGAGATCCTGTGTCCCGCTACGCGCGCGCAGGCGCTGTGGGGCGCATTCATCGCCGCCGGCGTCAAACCCTGCGGCCTGGGCGCGCGCGACACGCTGCGCCTGGAGGCCGGCATGAACCTGTGGGGCCAGGACATGGATGCGAGCGTCTCGCCGCTGGATGCGGGGCTCGCGTGGACCGTGGCCCTGAACAGCGGGCGCGATTTCATCGGACGCACGGCGCTGCTTGCGCATGCGCAGAGCCGGCAGCTGCTGGGCCTGCTGCTGGCCGAACCGGGCGGGGTGCTGCGCAGCCATCAGAGCGTGAGCACGGCGCAGGGCGAGGGCGAAATCACCAGTGGCAGCTTCTCGCCCACGCTGGCGCGCTCGATCGCGCTCGCACGCCTGCCGCTGGGCGTGAACCCCGGCGCCTTCGTCGAGGTCCAAGTGCGCGACAAGCGGCTCGCGGCGAAGGTGGTGCAGCCGCCGTTCGTGCGCAAGGGCACGATCCTGGTCAAATTGAACTAGGAACCCGTAACAAAAGCTGTTTTGTTAGGGCTGACATAGGGGAGCACGAGGGGATGTATCCCCTCGTCTCGTAACAAATTTTAAATACGGAAGAAAATCATGAAAACGCCCGAACAACTCAAATACACCGAAACGCACGAATGGGTAGCCGGCGAAGCCGGCGGCACGCTCGCGGTCGGCATCACCGATCACGCGCAGGAAGTGCTCGGCGACATCGTGTTCCTCGAATTGCCGCAGACGGGCAAGCGCTACGCAAAGGGCGAAGCCTGCGCCGTGATCGAATCGGTGAAAGCCGCATCCGACATCAACATGCCGGTGGCGGGGGAGATCGTCGCCGCCAATGCGGATCTGGCGAAATCGCCGGAGCAGGTCAACACCGACGCCTACGCGGCGTGGATGTTCAGGATCAAGCCCGACAATGCTGCGGATTTCGAGCAGCTGATGGATGCCGCGGCCTACGCCGCCCATGCGCAAAAATAGGGGAACACCATGCAAGAGACGCTGACGCGCAGCAGCAACAGGACGCAGGCGGCAGCGGCCGCGCCGGAGCAGCACGGCGCATTCGTCGCGCGCCACATCGGACCGGACGCGGCAGACCAGGCCGCCATGCTCGCCGTGCTCGGCTATCGCTCGCGCGCGGCGCTGATCGACGCCGTCATCCCCGCGGACATACGCGCGCAGACCGCGCTGGCGCTGCCGCCGGGCCAGAGCGAAAGCGCGGCGCTGGCCGAACTGCGCAAGCTCGCCGCCGCCAACCGCGTGTCGCGCTGCTTCATCGGGCAGGGCTATTACGGCACCCGGCTGCCCGGCGTGATCCAGCGCAATGTCCTGGAGAGCCCGGCCTGGTACACGGCCTATACGCCTTACCAGCCGGAAATCTCGCAGGGGCGCCTCGAAGCGCTGATGAATTACCAGACCATGGTGTGCGAACTCAGCGGCATGGACATCGCCAATGCTTCCCTGCTCGACGAGGCCAGCGCGGCGGCCGAAGCGATGGCCCTGTGCCGGCGCAGCGGCAGTGCCGCGAGCAATGTGTTCTTCGTCGCCGATTCGGTGCTGCCGCAGACCCTGGACGTGGTGCGTACGCGCGCCGAGGCCTTGGGCCTTGAAGTGCGAACCGGCCCGGCGCAGGCAGCGGCGGCGGCTGAGTGTTTCGGCGCGCTGCTGCAGTATCCGGGCGCCAATGGCGAAGTGGAGGACTATCGCGCGCTGGTGCAGGCGGTGCACGCGCGCGGCGGCCTGGTCGCCGTCGCCGCGGACCTGCTCGCGCTTGCGCTGCTCGCGCCGCCCGGGGAATGGGGCGCCGATGTGGTGCTGGGATCGGCCCAGCGCTTCGGCCTGCCGCTGGGTTTCGGCGGCCCGCATGCGGCCTTTTTCGCCACCCGCGACGCGCACAAGCGCGACCTGCCCGGTCGCCTGGTCGGGCTGACGCGCGACAGCCAGGGCGATCCGGCCTGGCGCCTGGCGCTGCAGACGCGCGAGCAGCACATCCGGCGCGACAAGGCCACGAGCAACATCTGCACCGCGCAGGTGCTGCTGGCGGTGATTGCAGGCATGTACGCGGTGTACCACGGCCCGCGCGGCCTCGCGCGCATCGCACAGCGCACCCACAGGCTCACCAGCGTGCTTGCCGCGGGCCTGAAGCAGATGGGCGTGCCGATCGAAAACGCGTCCTGGTTCGACACCCTCACCATAGTCAGCGCAGAGCGGACCGGGGCGGTGCACGCCGCGGCTGCGGCGCGCGGCGCGCAATTGCGTCCCATCGACGCGCGCCGCGTCGGCGTATCGCTGGACCAGACCAGCAGCGGCACCGAAGTCAGGCTGCTGTGGCAGATCCTCGCGCCGCCAGGCGCCGCGACGCCGGATTTCGAGGCGCTGACGCGCAACGCCGTCGACGCCTATCCGGCTGCGCTGCGGCGCTCGGGAGCTTTCCTCGCGCAGCCGGTGTTCAACCAGCACCACTCGGAAACGGCGATGCTGCGCTACCTTCGGCGGCTCGCCGACCGCGACCTCGCGCTCGATCGCGGCATGATTCCGCTGGGATCCTGCACCATGAAGCTCAACGCGACCAGCGAAATGCTGCCGATCAGCTGGCCCGAGTTCGCGCAGATCCATCCGTTCGCTCCGGCGACGCATACCGCGGGCTATCGCGAATTGATCGCCGGCATGGAGCGCATGTTGTGCGCGGTCAGCGGCTATTCCGCGGTATCGCTGCAGCCCAATGCCGGCTCGCAGGGCGAGTTCGCCGGCCTGCTGGTGATCCGCGCCTGGCACCGCTCGCGCGGCGAGGCGCAGCGCAGGGTATGCCTGATCCCGGCCTCGGCGCACGGCACCAATCCGGCTTCCGCGCACATGGCCGGCATGCAGGTAGTGGTGATCGCCTGCGATGCCGCCGGCAACGTCGATCTCGCCGATCTGCGCGCCAAGGCGGCGCAGCACAGCCGCGAACTCGCGGCAATCATGGTGACCTATCCTTCTACGCACGGCGTGTTCGAACCGGGGATCAGGGAAATCTGCGACATCGTGCACCGCCATGGCGGCCAGGTGTATATCGACGGCGCCAACCTGAACGCGATGGCCGGGCTGTGCGCGCCGGGGCGCTTCGGCGGCGACCTGTCACACCTGAATCTGCACAAGACCTTCGGCATTCCGCATGGCGGCGGCGGGCCGGGCGTGGGCCCGCTCGCGGTGGCGGCGCATCTCGCGCCGTTCCTGCCCGGGCACCGCGAGCTGCCGGCGAACCCGCGCGGCGTCGGCGCCATCGCCGCGGCTCCCTACGGCAGCGCCGGTGTGCTGCCGATCGCCTGGATGTATATCACGCTGCTCGGGCGCGAAGGCCTGCGCGAGGCGAGCGAAACCGCGATCCTGAACGCGAACTATGTGGCGCGGCGACTCGCGCCGCATTATCCGCTGCTCTACAGCGGCGCCAGGGGCCTGGTCGCGCACGAGTGCATCCTCGACCTGCGCCCGCTTAAAGAGACGAGCGGCATCAGCGCCGAGGACGTGGCCAAGCGGCTCATGGACTACGGCTTTCATGCGCCCACGCTGTCGTTTCCGGTGCCGGGCACGCTGATGGTCGAGCCTACGGAAAGCGAACCGAGGGCGGAGCTGGACCGTTTCATCGATGCGATGATCGCGATACGCGCGGAGATACGCGCAGTCGAGGAAGGCCGGCTGCAGCGCGAGGACAATCCGCTCAGGAACGCGCCGCACACGGCGGCAATGGTGTGCGCGGACGACTGGCCGCATGCCTATGCGCGCGAACTCGCCGCCTATCCCGTCGCAAGCCTGCGCGCATGCAAGTACTGGCCGCCGGTGGGACGCGTCGACAACGTCTACGGCGATCGCAATCTCGTGTGCCGATTGCCCTAGCGCGGGCAGTGCGCATGCTAGTCGGAAACAGGCGCGGGCGCCTGCGCCACACTGCTAGCCGATCGGCGCCGGCCGGCCGTTGGCGTAGCCCTGGTAGCCGGCAAAGCCCAGGTCCTGCAGCAGCGCGATCACGGATTCGCTTTCCACCGCCTGCGCGATGACGCCGATCTCCAGCGGCTGCGCGATGCGCACCAGCGAGGACACGATGAAGCGGCTGTCCCGGTTCTGCGCCAGCTCGTTCGTGTAGACCGGCGCCAGCTTGATGTAGTGCGGCAGCAGCTGGTGCAGCAGCCTGAGCGAATCGCGGTGCAGGTTGAAATTGTCGATCGCAAACTGCGCGCCCAGGCTGCGCACTTGCGCGGCGAAAGCCAGGCTCAGCGCCGCGGCCTGGATCACGCCGAACTCGGTCATTTCGAACACCAGGCGGCGCGCGATGTCGCGCCTGCCCTGCAGCACATCGAGCAGCCGGTGACACGCTGCGGCATCGGCGACGGTCTGCGCCGAGATGTTGACGGCTACGACCGGCGCGAGCCGCGCGCCCGCGTCGATGCGCGCGATCAGCATGTCGAGCAGGCGGCTGTCCAGGCGCGGCATCAGTCCGTGGCGGGCGGCCATCGGCAGGAATTGCGC
>JAAOZY010000246.1 GCA_012274205.1 Betaproteobacteria bacterium | reverse complement strand
CTGGCGCGTGTTGAACTGGTTGAACACGGTCATCAGCACCATGCCGATCACCAGCCAGATCACGAGATTCTTAAACATGTTGTTCATTGGATTCCTATGCCGCCTCTTCTGCTCATTACCCATTTTACAGGGTTCGCGCGGACAGGGGTTAGCCGCCGCAACACCGGGCAGCACGCGCCCGCCGCTCTAGCCGTTCAGGCCCGTCCCCAGTAAATACATCTCGCTGGAGCGCCCGCGCGAGGCCTCGGGTTTGCGCGACGCCACTTTGGCGAACGCCTGGCGCATCGCCGCCAGGAATTCGGCAAAATCCGCGCCCTGGAACACCTTCACCAGCAGCGAACCGCCGGGTTTCAGCCATAGTTGCGCAAAATCCAGCGCCAGCTCCGCCAGGTGCATGGCCCGCGCCTGGTCGCTTACGCCGATGCCTGAGATATTGGGGGCAAGATCGGAGATTACAAGGTCCGCCTTGCTTCCGCCGAGCGCAAGCTGCAGCGCATCGAACACCGCCTGCTCGCGAAAATCGCCTTGGATGAAGTGCACGCCCGGCAGCGGTTCCAGCGGCAGCAGGTCCAGCGCCACCACTTGCCCCCTGGCGCCCACCCTGGAGGCCGCCACCTGCGACCAGCTCCCGGGCGCCGCGCCCAGGTCGACCACCAGCTGGCCGGGCGCGAACAGGCGGTCTTTACGGTCGATCTCCAGCAGCTTGTACGCGGCGCGCGAGCGATAGCCTTCCGCTTTGGCCTTCTTCACGTAGGGATCGCTGACGTGCTCGCGCATCCATGCATCGCTGGTCTTGCTGCGGCTCATGGTCGGTTCAGACTGCTACAATTGGGCTTTGGCACCGAAGCTCCCATGAAACTCCTCTCTCCCGCCGAGCGCAAGCTGCTCAAGGCCCGGGCGCACGCACTCCGGCCCGTGGTCGTGGTGGGCAACGAGCGCCTGTCGGCGGCGGTGCTCAAGGAAATAGACACCAGCCTGAAGGCGCACGATTTGATCAAGATCCGCGTGACCGGCGAAGACCGCGATCTGCGCCAGGCGCTGCTGGGCGAAATCTGCAGCATCACCGGCGCCTCTCCGGTGCAGCACATCGGTAAAATCCTGGTGGTCTACCGGGAGAATCCGGAACCGGCCACACCCGCCGCGAAAAAGCGCGGCGCGCGCAAGCAGCCGCGGCGCACCAAGCAGAGCTTCCAGAACGGCTAATTCAAGCCAGGCGTGCGCGCTACTCGTAGCGCACGTCGATAATCTCGAATTCGCGCACACCGCCCGGCGCCTGCACCTCGACCACGTCGCCCGCGACCGATTTTACGAACGCGGGCGACTGCCGCTATTCGTAGCGCACGTCGATAATCTCGAATTCGCGCACACCGCCCGGTGCCTGCACCTCGACCACGTCGCCCGCGTATTTTCCAATCAGCGCGCGCGCGATCGGCGAGCCGATGGAGATCTTTCCGTGCTTGATGTCGGCCTCGTCGTCGCCGACGATCTGATAGGTCACCTTTTCGCCGCCGGACTGCTCTTCGAGGTCCACCGTGGCGCCGAACACGCAGCGCCCGTCGGCGTCCAGCAGCTTGGGATCGATCACCTGCGCATTGGCGAGTTTGCTCTCCACCTCGGCTATGCGCCCCTCGATAAAGCTCTGGCGCTCCTTGGCCGCGTCGTACTCCGCGTTTTCGGACAGGTCTCCGTGCGAGCGCGCCTCCGCGATCGACGCGATCACGCTGTGCCGGTCGACGGTCTTCAGCCGCTGCAGTTCGGCGCGCAATAATTCGGCGCCCTTGATCGTAAGGGGTGTCTTGCTCATATTCGTGCAATCCTGTATCGGCCCGGCGCCAATCGGACAAGCGCGCTACGGCCGGTAAATATCTCGTTGAAACGCGCCTGGTGGGCTACCGGGGAAGCAGTTGGAACGTTCCCTTCCCAGCCAGGCCGCTATAAATCCCCGGGGATGCCGGGGCCCGAAGTCGGGTAGTTTCGCCAATTCTATCAATTCCTGGCGTTTTGCAAACCACTAATCCAGCTCCTGATGCAGGCTCTGCAGCGCGTAGGGCACCAGGTCCTGCAGGTGGCGCATGCCGGTGCAGGCGGCGCGCGCCCCGGCTATCGTGGTGTAGTAGGTAACGCGGCCCTGCAGCGCACCGTTGCGTATTGCCCAGGAATCCTGCACCGCGCTGCGTTTCTCGTCCACGGTATTCACGATCAGGCTGACCTCGCCGTTCTTGATCATGTCGAGGATGTGCGGCCGGCCCTCGCCGACCTTGTTGACCACGGTCGCCTTGATGCTGTTCTCGTTCAGCGCCTGTGCCGTGCCACGCGTGGCGATCAGGGCGAAGCCCAGCTCCAGCAGTTCGCGCCCGACCTGCACCGACGCCAGCTTGTCGCTGTTCCTCACGCTGATGAAGGCCTTGCCTGCCTTGGGCAGCTTCACCCCGGCAGCGAGCTGCGACTTGACGAAGGCCTCGCCGAAGCTCCTGCCCACGCCCATGACCTCGCCGGTAGACTTCATCTCGGGCCCGAGTATGGTGTCGACGCCGGGGAACTTGATGAAGGGGAACACCGCTTCTTTCACCGAATAGTAGGGCGGGCGCACTTCGCTCGCACTACCGTCCACCACCAGCCCCTGCGCTTCGAGGCTGCTGCCCGCCATGCAGCGCGCTGCAATTTTCGCCAGCGGGAGGCCGGTCGCCTTGGACACGAAGGGCACGGTGCGCGAAGCGCGCGGATTCACTTCGAGCACGAACACAGTGCCGTTCTGGATCGCAAACTGGACGTTCATCAGGCCCACGACATTCAGCGCCAGCGCCATCTGCACCGTCTGTTCGCGCAACTGCCTTTGCAGATCGGCCGACAGCGAAAACGGCGGCAGCGAACAGGCCGAATCGCCCGAATGCACGCCCGCCTGCTCGATGTGCTCCATGATGCCGCCTATCATCACGCGCTTACCATCGCAAATGGCGTCCACGTCCACTTCGATCGCGTCGTTGAGGAAGCGATCGAGCAGCACCGGCGAATCGTTCGAGACCTTCACCGCCTCGCGCATGTAACGCTCGAGGTCGCGCTGCTCGTGCACGATCTCCATCGCGCGGCCGCCGAGCACGTAGCTCGGGCGCACCACCAGCGGATAGCCGATTTCCGCGGCCAGCGCGAGCGCATCGGCTTCGTTGCGCGCGGTGCGGTTGGGCGGCTGCTTCAGCTTGAGCGTCTGCAGCAGCTTCTGGAAGCGCTCGCGGTCCTCGGCCACGTCGATCATGTCCGGGCTGGTGCCGATGATGGGTACGCCATTCGCCTCCAGGTCGCGCGCGAGCTTGAGCGGCGTCTGGCCGCCGTACTGCACCACTACGCCCCAAGGCTTCTCCTTGTCCACGATCTCGAGCACGTCTTCGAGCGTGAGCGGCTCAAAATACAGGCGGTCCGAGGTATCGTAGTCGGTGGAGACGGTCTCCGGATTGCAGTTGACCATGATGGTCTCGAAACCGTCCTCGCGCAGCGCCAGCGCCGCATGCACGCAGCAGTAATCGAACTCGATGCCCTGGCCGATGCGATTGGGCCCGCCGCCGAGCACCAT
>JAAOZY010000245.1 GCA_012274205.1 Betaproteobacteria bacterium | reverse complement strand
GCGCGCACCATGACGCTGCCGTTGAACACCGCATGCGCCGCGCCGTCGACGATGCATTTGTGCAGCTGGCGGCTGGTGCACTGCGGCTGGGCATGGTCAATCACGGTGTGGGTGTCCGCCAGTTGCTTGCCGCCGATGAGCGCAAGGCCGTCGATGCTGCACTGCGCGCCCTCGGCTGCGAACAGCACGTTGAGATTGTGGCGCGAAATGCGCGCGCCCAACGCCACGCTCACCGAGTGGTAGCGGGCGGACGGTGCCAGTGTCACCGCGCAATTGGCGATGTGGAAAGCCTCGGCGCCCTCGCGCTGCACGCGCACGTGATGCAGCTGCGCATCGCTGCCCAGCGCGATCTCGGTCACCGCGTTGGTGAAATAGGCCTCGTCCTGCAGCGCGACATAGTCCTCGACCAGGGTGAGCGAGCTGCCCGGTTGCGCGACCACCAGGCAGCGCGGGTGGTTCGCCGCGTGCTTGCGCGTCGCTATGAACAGCAGATGCACCGGCGCGGCGGGCGCGAGCCCGCGCGGCACCAGGATCAGCGCCCCGTCGTGCAGGAACGCGGTATTGAGGGCGGCGAAGGCGTTGTGTTCGAATGCGGCGAGCCGGCCGAGCTGCGCCGGAACCGCCGCGCCGTGGCGCTCAAGGCCTGCGGCGAAATTTTCCACCGTAAGCCCGGCACGGTTGAAGGAATGCTGCGGGGCATAGACGCCGTCGACAAATACCAGGCGCGCGGCGGCTTCGTCCAGGGCAAACGGCTCCAGCGCGGCGGGGGCGAGCGCCTGCGCGCCCTGCGTGGGCTGAAAGTTGAGCTTGGTCAGCGGCGAGATGTCGGTGAAGCGCCAGTCCTCGTCGCGCGTGGTCGGCACAGTGAGCGCGCCGACCCGGTCGACCGCGTGTGCGCGCAGCTGGTTCAGCCAGGCGAGCGGGCCGGCCGCGGGGCGGCCCTGCAGCAGGCCATCCAGATAGTTCCTGGTCGGTGCGGTATTCATGCGCGTGCGCCGGCGCCCGCTTTCGCTTCCGCCGCCACCCAGTCGTAGCCGCGGGCTTCGAGCTCGAGCGCGAGTTCCTTGCCGCCGGTCTTGAGGATGCGGCCCGCTTCCATTACGTGCACGTAGTCGGGCACGATGTAATTGAGCAGGCGCTGGTAGTGCGTGACCAGCACGATCGCGTTGTCCTTGCCGGAGAGCTGGTTGACCCCGCCGGCGACGATGCGCAGCGCGTCGATGTCCAGGCCGGAATCGGTTTCGTCGAGGATCGCGAGCTTGGGCTCGAGCAGGGCCATCTGCAGGATCTCGTTGCGCTTCTTCTCGCCGCCGGAAAAGCCCTCGTTGACGCTACGGGCGAGGAAATCCGGACTCATCTCCAGCAGTTTCATTTTCTCGCGCACGAAGTCGTCGAACTCGAGCGGATCGAGCTCGTCCTTGCCGCGCCCGGCCTGCACCGTGTTGTAGGCGAGGCGCAGGAACTGGCTGTTGGCCACGCCCGGGATTTCGATCGGGTACTGGAAGCCGAGGAACACCCCGGCGCGCGCGCGCGCCTCGGCCGCGAGCCCGAGCAGGTCGTTTCCGTCGAACAGGACCTCGCCGCCGCTCACCGCGTAGGAGGGATGGCCCGCGAGCACCTTGGCGAAAGTGCTCTTGCCCGAACCGTTCGGCCCCATGATCGCGTGCACCTCGCCGCTCCTGACGCTGAGGTTCATGCCCTTGAGTATTTCGATGCCGTTGACGCTCGCGCGCAGATCGCGCACCGCGAGCAGGGTCTTGCTGTCCTGGTAAATCATCCGACACTTCCTTCGAGCTTGAGGCCGAGCAGCTTGGTCGCTTCGACCGCGAACTCCATCGGCAATTGTTGAAAAACGTCCTTGCAGAACCCGTTGATGATCATCGACACCGCTTCCTCGGCGCCGATGCCGCGCTGGGCGAAATAGAACAGCTGGTCTTCGCCGATCTTGGAGGTCGAGGCCTCGTGCTCTACCTTGGCGCCGGGATTGCCCACCTGGATATAGGGGAAGGTATTGGCGCCGCACTGGTCGCCGATCAGCATCGAGTCGCACTGCGAGTAATTGCGCGCGCCGGCCGCGGTGGGCGCGATCCTGACCAGGCCGCGGTAGCTGTTGTTCGAGTGGCCGGCGGAAATGCCCTTGCTGACGATGGTGCTGCGCGTGTTCTTGCCCAGGTGGATCATCTTGGTGCCGGTGTCGGCCTGCTGGTGGTGGTTGGTGAGCGCCACCGAATAGAATTCGCCGACCGAATTGTCGCCGCGCAGGATGCAGCTCGGATACTTCCAGGTGATGGCCGAGCCGGTCTCGACCTGGGTCCACGAAATGCGCGAATTCACGCCCTTGCACAGCCCGCGCTTGGTGACGAAATTGTAAATGCCGCCGAGGCCGTTCTCATCTCCCGCGTACCAGTTCTGCACCGTCGAATACTTGATGTCGGCGTTGTCCAGCGCCACCAGTTCGACCACCGCCGCGTGCAGCTGGTTGGTGTCGAATTTGGGCGCGGTGCAGCCTTCGAGGTAGGACACCGATGCGCCTTCTTCGGCAATGATCAGCGTGCGCTCGAACTGGCCCGAGTTCTCCGTGTTGATGCGGAAATAGGTCGACAGGTCCATCGGGCATTTGACGCCCTTGGGGATGAAGCAGAAGGAGCCGTCGGTGAATACCGCCGAATTGAGCGCGGCGTAGTAATTGTCGCCGACCGGGACCACGCTGCCCAGATACTTGCGCACCAGGTCGGGGTGATCGTGCACCGCCTCCGAGATCGAGCAGAAAATAATCCCGACTTCGGCCAGCTTGGCCTTGTAGGTGGTCGCCACCGACACGCTGTCGAAAATCACGTCGACCGCGACGCCGGCGAGTTTTGCGCGCTCGTTCATCGGCACGCCGAGCTTCTCGAAGGTGCGCAGCAGTTCCGGATCGACCTCGTCCATGCTCGCGAGCGTCTTCTTCGGCTTGGGCGCCGAGTAATAGCTGATCGCCTGAAAATCGATCTTCGGGTACTTCACATTCGGCCATTGCGGCTCGGACATCGTCAGCCATTGCTGAAACGCCTTGAGCCTGAGTTCGAGCAGCCACTCGGGTTCGTTCTTCTTCGCCGAAATCAGCCGTATGGTTTCTTCGCTCAGGCCTTTCGGCGCGACGTCGGATTCGATATCGGAGACGAAACCGTGCGGGTAGGGGCGGTTGACCAGATTCTGCAGTGTGGTGCTCATAGCGATTTCTCTAGCCTAGTTGAACAGCCCGGCGGCGCCAGGACGGACAAGCAATTCGTGTCTGCGCCGCAGCTTCAGGCCGGGCTGCGTCCGCGCGTTTCGGACCCAAGCCCTTGCCCTCGCTGCAGGCGACATCCATGCCGGCTTCGAATGGGAAAGTCATTTGATATCAGATGGCTAAGGTTTGCACACGGAATACACGAGTAATTTTGTCAACTATACAATACCTGACTTAATTGGTCAACTTTGATTCAGCCCGTTTGCGGTCCCGCCAGCCAATTCCGCCACATAGCGCGGTAGCTGCTCTCGAGCGCGTGCGCAAACGCAGCATAGTCCATCAGCGGCGAGGCGGCGAAACGCGCGCGCAGGCCGGCGCGCAGGCCGGCCAGGCGCGGCAAATCGCGCGCGAGCTGCACTGCCGTGTCTACGTATTGCCTGGCATCCTGCGCAATCAGTTCGGGCAGGCCGAGATTCATCAGCATGCTCGCGCTCTGGCGGCTGGCTATGGTTTCACCGGGCAGGGTGATGACCGGGACGCCCAGCCACAAGGCTTCCAGGCTGGTCATGCCGCCGCAGAAGGGGAAAGGGTCGAGCGCAACGTCGATGCCGGCATAGCTGGCTGGTGTCTGGTCGAACGCTACGAAGCCGCGCAGTTCCAGGCGCGCGGACACAATACCGTGGCGCGCGCACAGTTCGGCAAAGCGCTTGCGATTGGGCGCGTCGTCGAGCGCCGCGGACTGCACCAGCAGTCGCGCGTCCGGAACGGCGCGCAGCACTTCGCCCCACAGCGCCAGCACTTTTTCGTTGAGCTTGGCCAGGTTGTTGAGGCAGCCGAAGGTGACGCGTCCGCTGCACGCGGCAGGGACGGCCGCGACCGCGGGCATGTATTCCGGCGGGCGGTAGCAAAAACGCGTATGCGGCAGGCGCAGCAGCCGCTCGACATAGTAGCGTTCCTGTCCCGCCGGCGAGGACCAGGGATCGCTGAGGAAGTAATCCATGGTGGCGAGGCCGGTGCTGTTGAAGTAGCCAAGCCAGCTCACCTGCACCGGGGCGGGCCTGCGCGCGAACGCGAGCAGGCGGTTGTGTGTGGTGTGCCCGGCCAGGTCGACCAGGATGTCGATGCGGTCGGCGCGTATCTGCGCACACAGTTCCTCATCCGACAGGCCCGCGACTGGCCGCCAGTGTTCTGCCAGCGCCTTCAGCCGCAGCGTGACCACGTCCTCGCCGGCGAAGTTGTAGTAACAGACCGATTCAACCTGGCTGCGGTCGTGCGCTGCCAGGATTGGCTCGAAGATGGCGCTCACCGGATGGCGGCGCAGGTCCGGCGAGACGTAGCCGATGCGCAGGCGCCGCTGCGGATCGCGCACATTGTCGAAGCGCGCGGTCGCGGGGTAATGCGGTGCGGCGACGCGCTCGGCCCAGTGCCGGTGCTCCGCCGCCGATTGCGCCGGGCTGCAGTCAGGATCGTAGTTGAGGCAGGCAAGCACGCTCGCCAGCGCCTCGGGAAAATCGGGCGCGAGACGGTAGGTTTCGCGGTAATGCAGGATCGCTTCACCCATGCGGCCGAGCTGGTTGTAGCAGTTGGCCAGATTATTGTGCACCCCCGCGTCGCCTGGTTTCTGCGCCAGCACCGCCACGTAGTGTTCCGCCGCCTCGGTCCAGTGCTTGCCTTGCTGCAGGCAGTAGGCGAGCGCGCGCCTGGCCTCGAGCGGATCATCCGCCTCGCGCCACGCCTCGCGCAGCAGCGCGGCAGCCTCGTCGTAAGCCTCGGTTGCGGCCGGGTCGGCGTCGGCGCGGCGGATCAACGCGCTCGCAAGCGCATTGCGCGTCGCCGGCGAGGGCTGCATCTGCACCAGCTGGCGGAATTCGGCCACCGCCTCCTGATGGCGGCCGGCCTGAGCAAGCGCATGCGCGAGGTTGGCGCGCGCGGCACTATGCGATGGATCGATTCGGAGTGCCGCGCGAAAGCGCTCGGCAGCCTCCTGTGGCCGCCCGAGCGCGGCGAGCGCGTTGCCGAGGTTGTAGTGATACAGCGCCTTGTCGCCCCTGAGCGCGATCGCCGCGCCGATCTGCGCCACGGCCTGCGCGTGCTCGCCGCGCTGGTGCGCGATCAGCCCGAGCAGGTGGATCGCGTCGGCGTCGCGCGCATCGGCCTGCAGGATATCGCGGTAGCCGCGCTCGGCACCGGCGAGGTCGCCGTTTTCATGCAGTCGGATCGCCGTCTCCAGCGCGGCGGCGCTGCCGCCGCCGATCCATGCCTGCAGCGAGCGCAGCAGTCGCATGCGCAATCTACCGGTTGTGGTGCGCGGCCACGATTTGCAGCAGCGGCGCAAACACCTTGGGCGTGCCGGCGACGATGGTCCCACGCTCCATGTAATTGCTGTCGCCGTCGAAATCGCTCACCAGGCCGCCCGCTTCGAGGATCAGCAGGCAACCCGCGGCCATGTCCCAGGGCGACAGGCCCATTTCCCAGAATCCGTCCAGGCGGCCGGCGGCGACATAGGATAGATCGAGCGCCGCCGCGCCCGCGCGGCGCACCCCCGCGGTCTGTCCCATGAGCTGCCCCAAAGCGGGCAGGTATTGCTCGATATGCTTCAATTCGCGAAACGGATAGCCGGTGCCGATCAGCGCGTCGTCCAGTTGCTTGCGCTTGGACACGCGTATGCGCCGGTCGTTGAGGTAGGCGCCGTCGCCGCGCGAGGCGGTGAATAGTTCATTGCGCCCGGGATCGTAGACCACCGCCTGGGTCAGCACCCCCTTGTGCTGCAGGCCGATGGACACGCAATACTGGGGAAAGCCGTGGATGAAATTGGTGGTGCCGTCCAGCGGGTCGATGATCCAGACGTAGTCCGATTTGCCTTTCGCGCCGGACTCCTCTGCTAAAATCGCGTGGTCCGGAAAGGCCTTCAGCAGTATCTGGATCACCGCCTGTTCCGCCGCCTGGTCGACCTCGGTGACGAAATCGTTGTGGCGCTTGGTCGACACGGTCAGGGCGTCGATGTCCTGCGCGGCGCGGTTGATGATGGCGCCGGCGCGCCGCGCGGCTTTCACCGCGATATTGAGCATGGGGTGCATGGGATGGGGTCTTTGCGTGTGTTCGCGGACTGCGCGGAAGTGTCGATTTTAATATGAGCGCCGAGTTGCTGTCGCGCATTCGTGTGGTGCTGTCGCGCACCTCGCACCCGGGCAACATCGGCGCGACGGCGCGCGCGATGAAGACCATGGGCCTCAGCGCGCTTTATCTGGTTGCACCGAAAAAGCCGATCGATGCGGAAGCCGAAGCCATGGCGAGCGGCGCCGACGACCTGCTGCGCGGCGCGCGCCTGTGCGCAAGCCTGGACGAAGCGCTGCAGGGCACGGTCTACGCGCTGGCGGTGAGCGCGCGCCGGCGCGAACTCGCGCATGCGTCGGCGGACGCGCGCAGCGCGGTACAGCCGCTGGTCGCGGCAGCGCAGGCAGGCGCGGTGGCGCTGGTGTTCGGCACCGAAATGTCGGGCCTGAGCAACGAGGAAATCCTGCAATGCAGCGCCACGGCGCATATTTCGGCCGATCCGGGCTATTCCTCGCTCAATCTGGCGGCGGCGGTGCAGGTGCTGGCCTATGAGGTGCGCGTGGCAGCGCTGGGGGCGCAGTTGTTCGCGCCGTCGGAGTTCGCTCTCGCGCGGCACGAGGACATCGAGAATTTCTACGTCCATCTGGAGCAGAGCCTGCTCGCGAGCGGCTTTCTTGACCCGGCGAATCCGCGGCGGCTGATGCCGCGCCTGCGCCGCCTGTTCGGCCGCAACCGGCTGGAACAGGAAGAGGTCAATATCCTGCGCGGCATGCTCAATGCCTTCGACAAAAATACTTGACCAAAAAACTAGGGATTAGTAGAATAAAGCATGGTGACGCACAAAACATGTTTTACAATTCTATGTAAAAACAGCATATTGAAGCTGTAACTTTACAAAGAACATTAACTTAGTTTTTGCGTTCCATCTAACCGGAGACTGGGTCATTCCCAGGCACGCTTATGTTCAAAAGCATTCGTGAAGATATCGCCAGCGTCTTCGACCGCGACCCGGCGGCGCGCTCCACCTGGGAAGTCCTGACCTGCTATCCGGGCTTTCACGCGCTACGCATACACCGCATCGCAAACTGGCTGTGGCACCTGAACCTGCGCTGGTTAGGGCGGCTCGCCTCGCACATCGGGCGCTTCCTCACCGGCATTGAGATCCATCCGGGCGCCACCATAGGACGGCGCTTTTTCATCGACCATGGCATGGGGGTGGTCATCGGGGAAACCGCCGAGATCGGCGACGATGTCACCCTGTATCACGGCGTGACCCTCGGCGGAACCTCCTGGAACAAGGGCAAGCGCCATCCGACGCTCAGGAACGGGGTCGTCGTCGGCGCCGGCGCCAAGATCCTCGGGCCCATCGTGGTGGGCGAGGGCGCGAAAATCGGCTCCAACGCGGTGGTGGTGAAAGACGTGCCGCCGGGCGCGTCGGCAGTCGGAATACCGGCGCGCTTCATCCTCGACGAGCAGGACAAATCGCGCGAGGAGAAGGCGGCCAAGCTGGGCTTTTCCGCTTATGCCGTTACCGCGAAAGCCGCCGACGATCCGATTGCCAAGGCGCTGCAGGGCTTGCTCGACCACTCGATGGAACAGGACCATCGCCTGGAACAGCTGCAGCGGGAAATCGAAGCGCTCAAGCTGCGTGCCGAGGACGAGCTCGCCGTTACCGATCGTTTCGCGCCGGGCCGGCTGCGTCGCGCGGTGGACAAATAAGCGACGGGTGTGCGTTGCAAAATAAGGGAAATACCCTCATACCCCTGCATTCCGGCCATTTCCTGGTTTATGCAATGGCTTCGAAGCACAATAGTTGACCAAATCAGTCAGGTTTTGCTATACTTGACTCTCCTTATCGGGTATTCAGCTGGAGAGAAGCCATGAGACTGACAACCAAAGGCCGTTTTGCGGTGACCGCCATGCTCGATCTGGCGCTGCGCCATCAAAGCGGGCCGGTCACCCTCGCCGGCATCGGCGCGCGCCAAAGCATTTCGCTGTCCTATCTGGAGCAGCTGTTCGGCAAGCTGCGCCGGCATGCACTGGTTGAAAGTGTGCGCGGCCCGGGCGGGGGTTCCTGCCTGGCGCGCCCGACGGACAAGGTGTCGGTGGCGGACATCATCCTCGCGGTGGACGAGCCGCTGGACGCAACCCAGTGCGGCGGCCTGGAGAACTGCCTGGAAGACAAGCGCTGCATGACCCACAATCTGTGGGCCACGCTGAACGACAAGCTGTACGAATACCTGAACTCCGTGACACTGCAGGATCTGGTGAACGAGCAGCTGGCGAAGGACGGCAATGTGGCCGTGATCATGGACCGGCGCGCCACCGGCACGCGTAAAGTCGTTTCCCTGCCGGCCTGAACAAGATTGAGGATGTCATGCCTGTAACATTGACGGAAAAAGCAGCCAAACATGTCAGCAACTTCATTGCCAGGCGCGGCAAGGGCGTGGGCCTGCGCCTGGGCGTGCGCACCAGCGGCTGTTCCGGCCTCGCCTACAAGCTCGAATATGCCGACAGCATCAATCCCGGCGACCTCGAGTTCGAAAGCCACGGCGTCAAGGTGATCGTGGACCCGAAGAGCCTGCCCTTCCTGGAAGGCACCGAACTCGATTTCACGCGCGAAGGCCTGAACGAAACCTTCAAGTTCAACAATCCGAACGTGAAAGACCAGTGCGGCTGCGGCGAGAGCTTCAGCACCTCGGTTTCGGCCGCCGCGGCAAGCGCCACCTGATTCGGCGCCTGCGCCGCGCTTCAGGCGAACAGGTTCAGCACCCCGTCCAAACCGCAGTAGTCCAGCGCATAGTCGGCCTTGCCGCGCGTGGCCGGTTTCGCGCGGTAGGCGATGGACATGCCGGCCTCGGCCATCATCGCAACATCGTTGGCACCGTCGCCGATGGCGATGACCGCATGCTTCGCTATCCCTAATTCCCGGCGCCGCGCGCGCAGCGCGGCGGCCTTGGCTTCGGCGTCGACGATGTCGCCGATCACGCGGCCGGTGAGGCGGCCGCCTTCGATCTCGATCGTGTTGGAGGTGCCGTAGTCCAGGCCCAGGCGCGCCTTCAGCCGGTCGGTGAAAAAGCTGAATCCGCCGGATACCAGCAGCGTCTTCAGGCCGGTGCCGTGCGCCGTCGCGAGCAGCGTCTCGGCGCCGGGGGAGAGCTGCAGGCGCTCCTCGTACACGCGCGTCAGCGCGCTCTCCTCCAGACCCCGCAGCAGCGCGACGCGGCGGCGCAGGCTTTGCGCGTAATCCAGCTCGCCCGCCATCGCGGCGGCGGTGATTGCGGATACTTCCGGCTTGAGTCCGGCGAGGTCGGCGACTTCGTCGATGCACTCGATGGTGATCAGGGTGGAGTCCATGTCGATCGCGAGCAGGCGCATGTCCGCCAGCCTGCGCTCCGGCGGCACGAAGGCAAAGTCGAGCCGGGCGCGCGCGCAGTAAGCGGCGATTTCCGCATTCTGCTGCGCGCCGTAAAGCCGGCAGGCTGCGCTTCCCAGGCGTTCGCTGCGCTGCGCGCCGCT
Organism: Betaproteobacteria bacterium; assembly: GCA_012274205.1. Taxonomy (GTDB): domain Bacteria; phylum Pseudomonadota; class Gammaproteobacteria; order Burkholderiales; family SG8-39; genus 2-12-FULL-64-23. The sequence goes on along the minus strand of JAAOZY010000245.1, from coordinate 1,411 downwards.
GAGCGCCGCAAGATGGCGCACATCCGCGTCGGCGAGGCTTGCGCCCTGAGCGATCAGGTTCATGCCGCGTCTGCCTCCGCGCGTGCTGCTTCGGCCTGCGCCGGGGGCAATGCCGAGTGCAGGATTTTCAGCAGGTCCTTCACCGCGCGCGCGCGCGGCGCCAAACCTTCGCTCGGCGTCTGCGCGCGCAGCTTGCTCGGGCCCGACATTTTCCAGTGGCGGTGGCGCGCCAGCAGCTGCATGAAGCGCGCGCCGTCCAGCGGCGGCTGCTCGACGAACTGAAGGGCAATCGCGTCGCCGCTGGCATCGATGCGCGCCACGCCGAGCGCGCGCGCCGCGGCGCGCAGCCGGTGCGATTCGATCAGCGCCTGCGCCGCCTCGGGCGCGGGTCCGAAGCGGTCGATCAGTTCCTCCTGCATGCGGTCCAGTTCCACGGCACTGTCGCAATTGGCCAGGCGCTTGTACAGCGTCAGCCGCTCGTGCACGTCGCTGCAATAGTCGCTCGGCAACAGCGCCGGCATATGCAGATTGATTTCGGTGGTGATCGACAGCGGCGCCGACAGGTCGGGCTCCTTGCCCGCCTTGAGCGAGCGCACAGCGTGGTTGAGCATATCGGCGTAAAGATTAAAGCCGATTTCCTGCATTTCGCCGGACTGCGATTCGCCCAGCACCTCGCCCGCGCCGCGGATCTCCAGGTCGTGCATGGCGAGGAAGAAGCCCGCGCCGAGCTCGTCCATCATCTGGATCGCCTCGAGGCGCTTCTTCGCCAGCGCCGACAGCGTCTCCTCGCCGTGGGTGAGCAGATAGGCGTAGGCCTGGTGATGCGAGCGCCCGACGCGGCCGCGCAGCTGGTGCAGCTGCGCCAGGCCGAACTTGTCGGCGCGGTTGATCAGCATGGTGTTGGCGGTCGGAATGTCGATGCCGGTCTCGATGATGGTGGTGCACAGGAGCAGGTTGTAGCGCTGCTGGTGAAACTCGCGCATCGCGCGCTCGAGCTCGCGCTCGCGCATCTGCCCGTGCGCCACCACGATGCGCGCTTCGGGCAGCAGCTTCGCCAGCTTTGCGTGCATGTTCTCGATGGTATGCACTTCGTTGTGCAGGAAGTAGATCTGCCCGCCGCGCTTGAGCTCGCGCAGCACCGCCTCGCGGATCACGCCGGCGCTTTCGCGGCTGACGAAGGTCTTGATCGCGAGCCGTTTCTGCGGCGCGGTGGCGATGACCGAGAAATCGCGCAGGCCCTCGAGCGACATCGCCAGCGTGCGCGGGATCGGCGTGGCGGTCAGCGTGAGCACGTCCACCTCGGCACGCAGCGCCTTCAGCGCCTCCTTCTGGCGCACGCCGAAGCGGTGCTCTTCGTCGATGATCACCAGCCCCAGGCGCGCGAACCTGATGCCGCGCTGCAGCAGCTTGT
>JAAOZY010000244.1 GCA_012274205.1 Betaproteobacteria bacterium | reverse complement strand
TAATTGGTGATCGCCGTGCCTCCCATTTCGAGCAGCAGCACCGCCTCCGTGTCCTTGGGCGCCGGGCCGAATCGATGCCGCAGCGGGCGCCCCGAGGCGAGCGGGTCATCGGCGGAAAACAGGATGTCGGCGGCGACGCCGTTGCCCGGCACGCGCAGATCCTTGTTGTCCCAGTCGGCGTGATAGCAGAAGATGACCAGGGTTTCGCCGTTGGGCAGCGCGGCGCAGCGCACCAGCGTGCGGTCCTGCATCACGTCGAGCACGCCGCGTATGCCCTGCTCCGGCTCCGCCGCGTAGGCGAATTCGACATAGGTCGCGCCGCAGGCCGGCGCCGCGGCGATCCAGAATATGTCGCCCTCATGTTCGAGCGTCGGCCGCGACAGGTAGTCGGTGGGAAACGCGATCCAGGCCACGCGCGCCGCCCGGCCGCTGCCGCGCGGTGGCGTCGCCGCGCGGCGCCAGCGGAAGCCGGAGCGGTCGTGCAGCGCGGCAGACAGCTCCTCGCCGCCGCTGTGGGCGCTGCGGCACATGCCGGACTTGTTGAAGCGGTATTCCTCCACGCCCGCGATCGAACTGGTGCCGAGGTGGAAATCGCCGAGGCGCGTGGTCGACGCGCGCCAGATGTCCGACACATAACCGTCGGGGCGCTTGATGCCGAAACTCAGATCGAGCAGAAGTCTGGACATGGCCGAACCGAAATTATCGGTCTATTTGGCGCGAAAGCAAGCGCGCCCGGCTAGTCGAATTCGAGCCTGCCCGGAAGTCCGTGCGCCGCAGCCTCTCCGGCTAGCCCATGCACGCCGGCACCGAGCAGGCGTATCGGCCGACGCCCGGCCTCGGTGCGCTCGAGCAGGCCGAGCGCGCGCGCGGCGATTTCCGCGGCGTCGCGCGTGGGCGCCGCTGCGGTGTGGCTGCGCGTGACGGTGGTGAAATCAGCATAGCGCAGCTTGATGGTCACGGTGCGCGCGAGCAGGTCCTTGCGCGCGAGCCATTCCGCCGTCTGGCGCGCCATGCGATCGATCTCGGCGCGGATGGTGTCGAGCGACAGCAGGTCTTCGGTGTAGGTGTTTTCGCTGCTCGAGGACTTGTACGGCCGGTCCGGCACCACCGGCCGCGGATCCTCGCCTAGCGCAAGGCGCTGCAGGGTCTGGGCGAGGCTGCCGACCGCGCGCTGCAGGCGCTCCGGGTCGGCGGCGCGCACGTCCACCAGACGCTCGATGCCGATGGCGCGCAGCTTGCGCGCCGTGACCGGCCCCACGCCCCAGAGCGCATCCACCGGCAGCTGCTGCAGGAAGGCTTCAATGCGTTCCGGCGAAATCACCGTCAGCCCGTCCGGTTTGTGCCAGCCGGAGGCGATCTTGGCGAGGAATTTGTTCGGCGCAACACCGGCCGAAGCCGTCAGGCCGGTGTGCTCGCGGATGCGCTGCTTCAGGCGCTTCGCGACCGGCGTCGCCAGCGGCTCGCCCCAGCGGTTGGCGGTGACGTCCAGGTAGGCCTCGTCCAGCGACAGGGGCTCGACCAGCGGCGTGCAGTCGCGGAAGATTTCGAGTATCTGCCTGGAGGCGGCGCGGTAGCGCGCGAAATCCGGACGCACGATGAGCAAGTCGGGGCACAGGCGCACTGCCCGCGCCATCGGCATCGCCGAGCGCACGCCGAAGGCGCGCGCTTCATAGCTCGCCGCCACCACCACGCCGCGCGAGCCCGGTTGGCCGCCGACCGCCAGCGGCTTGCCGCGCAGCGCCGGGTCGTCGCGCTGCTCCACCGACGCGTAGAACGCGTCCATGTCCACATGAATGATGCGGCGCAGGTTCGTGCTCACCGGACAGGCCGGCGCGCACGACTAGATATCAATCGCGCGTTTGTCGACGAAATGCGAAGCAAATTGTATGAAATGGTAGGCATCCGCGAAATTGCTCACCAGCCCGAACGAGACTCTAACGGCTCCCGTGCTCTTGTCGTCTATGCACTGGCGAAAATCGTCCAGCGTAAAGCTGTCCGCGGTCCCGGAAAAACATGCGCTGAGTTCCGCTTCGGATATCCCCAGCGCCACCTCGCCGCCGCCCGGGTTGCAGAAGCAGCCGGTGCGCAGCGAGATGTTCATGTCGTTTGCCCTGGCTTCCACGGTCCGATGATCGACGAAGCGGCCGTCGGTATCGAAGAAATTGAATGCAATTGTGCCACCGCGCGCGTCCAGCGTGAGCGGCCCGTAAATTCGTGCCGCCGCCAGGCCGTTGGCATGGCGCAGCGCCGCCAGCCGATCGAGCGTCCAGCCGGTCAGGCATTGGACGCGGGGGTGGATCGCTTCATAGCCGATGCTGGCCAGGTGCCTCAATCCGCCCTCTATCGCCGGCGCGGAAAGAAAATCCGGCGTCCCGTCCTCGAAGGCCTCGGGGCCGTGATGCAGGTAGTGGCGGTCGCCTTTGACCGATGCCACGGTGATCGTGCCTCCCGAAAACCAGGGTCTGCGCAATTTCGAAACCACCGCCTTGCGAGCGATCAAGCAGCCCGCGCCGGTCGGATAACCGAACATCTTGTAGAAGGAAACGCAAACAAAATCCGGCTTCACTGCGCTCAGGTCCAGCCTGTTGGTGGGCACGAACGCCGCCGCGTCGAGCAGAACGTCCCATCCGCGCGCATGCGCATACTCGATCCAGTCCAGGGAATGCTGCACGCCGGAAAAATTGGACTGTGCCGGATAGGCGAACAACTTGTGGGTCGAATCGCCCGATCCGCACAGCGCTGCCTCCAGGGCCGTGCGCTCGAGGCGCATGTCGGGCAGCGCCAGCGGGGCGTATTCAACTGCGGCGCGCGCGGCGCGCGCGAACTCGCGGATGCCGTTCACCGAGTTATGGTTGTCGAATGCGAGCAGCAATCTGCTCGCCTGATCGAACGGATACGATTCGCCCACCAGCTTGAGGGCGCCGGTCGCGTTGCGCGTAAGGATGACGACATACTCCTCCGCGGGCGCCCTGAAGAATGCGTGAATCGCGCCGCGTGCGCGCTCGAGCAGCCGCGTGGCCAGCGCGGAGCTGGGGCTGGAGGAATGCGGGTTGCCGAATACCTCGGCCAGCAGGAGCTGCGCATGTTCCTGAATCTGCGTGCCCGCATACAGGCCGGCGCCGGTGTAATCGAGGTAACGATGCCCGAGACGGTCCAGCCGCTCGTACTGCGCTTGCCTCAGCGCGTCGAGCGCAGTCGTGCTCCGGTAGAGCGGGTACTCGTCGAGAAACGAACGCTCGGCCTCGGGAAATGAGCCCATTCGGTTTTACCCCAGCCGGCTCGCGCCGGTCGCGGCGCTTGTTTCTCTGACTACTGAAACGCCTCGGCGCGCTTCTTCAGCTCGTCCAGGCCGGGCTCGTTCGGATTGACCGGCTTGCCCGGGTGGATGATGGCGACCTGGCAGTTCTCCGCCGCTTCGACCAGCTGCGCGTAGGTGCCGGCCTTGATGTCCGCGATGTAGGCCTGCTTGTTGTCGTTGTAGACGAACATCTTGTTGTTGATATTGGTGCACTCGTTGCAGGTGGCGCAGCGCGGCGTGTCGATATAGGCCTCGTCGGGCGAACGCTCGGGCTCCTGCTCTGCCGCTGCGGGCGCTGCGGCAGCGGCCGGTGCGCCTGCCGCTGCGGTCGCGGCCGCAGCCGGCGCGCTTGCAGCATGGGCTTCCGCCTCCTGCTGCATGCGTTCTTCCCAGGCTTTCTTCTCGCGCGCGAGCAGCTTTTCCGCATGCGAATTGTGCACCCCGCCCAGTTCCTGCAGGCTGTGCCACATTTCGCGGCAGCGGCGCGCTTCACGGATCAGGCGCTCGTCGACGATCACCCGCTGCAGCACATTGTCGGCATCGACCATCAGCAGGCTGGGCACCTTGTCGGGCAGGCCCTTGCGTTCGCGCGTCAGGGACTCGTCCACCGGTATCATGCTGCCGTTCCACTTCTCGCGCGGCACCCGCGCAAGATGCTTCGCGTAGCGGCGGTCGCTGGCGACGAAATCGACCAGCGTGAAGGCAAGATCCTCCGACACCCGCTGATGCTCCTCGTTCTCGTAGGTGAATCCCTGAATCGGCCAGTCCAGATCGACTTGCGAATTGGCTTCGAGCTGAAACCGCGCAGCCCAGTTTGCGCCCGCGGACGGATCGTAGGTAAAGGCGGGGAAGGCGCGCGATTCCATCGCCGCGGCCGCCATCAGATAGGGCGGCAAGCCGGAGTCTTTTGCGCTCGCGCCGGAAAACACGCTGAACAGAGCCGGCCCGCGATAGGCGAGTCCGCGCAGCATGCGCTCGCGGAAGCCGTACAGATTGGAACTGGACGATTGCAGCACGTACACCTCGTTGAGCCCGATCGCCATGTTGGCGATCTGCCGGCTGCGCATGCCCGGGCTCATGCCGCCCTCGGCCTTGCCCGAATCCTCCAGGATGTCGTCGATCTGCAGCAATACCTTGATCGGCAGACCCGAGGACAGGATTTCCATCAACTGCGCGTGCTCCTGCGCCTGCATCTTGTCGGCGTTGACGCAAACCAGATAATCCGGAAACGGCGCCAGATCCTGCGGGTCCAGGCCGTTCGCCCCGAACTGCTCGAACAGCGCGTCGTGTTTCGCTTCGCTGTACTGTCCGTCGATTTCGAGTTCGGCGATGGCGATCGCCCGGGCCAGCTCGATCAGCTTGGGCGTGCGTTCGCGGAACGCCCGCAGCGCGTCGGCGCAGCTATCGAACAGGAAACAATAGTGTTTGGATGCCGCGGCCTTCTTCGCCGACGCGGCATCGGACGGAAAGAACTGCTGCGCGCTCAATACATCGAGCAGCCCGCGGATGCGCTTGCGCCGGCTCTCCGGGAACGCGTCCTTGGGCAAGGCCTTGGCGAGCAGGCGCGACATCGCCTCGAAGTCAAATGCGGCGTCGAAACCGGCTCCGACGGATTCTTTCAGGTGCTTCGCGCTGCGGCCGGCTTCGGAGCGTTCGAAATCCGCCCTGAGTATGTTCGAGAGCCTGAGCACCAGCCGGTCCAGATCCTTGCGGAATTCCACCGACTTGCGCTTCTGCACCGCGCTCCAGGCATGCTGCAGCAGGCGCGCGGGCAATGCCGCATCGCAATCGGCCAGCTCGCCGTCAATTTTGATCGCCGCGCGCGTGCGCCGCAGGCTGTCCGCAAGCGTTTGGTCGCCGCCCGCTTTTTCCGCACCCCGGGCAAGCCGCGCGGCGGCTTTGTCCCACAGCGCAGACAGGGACCCGGCGGCACCGCCGGCGACCAGAACGCGGACTTCCTGCTCCAGCCGCAGCGCGTGCTTGCGCATGCGCTCGGCGTCGCTGCCGCGCGCCGCAGCGGCAAGCGCCGCGTCGACGATGCCCGACAGCGACTGCACGAACAGGCTGTCGGAGGCCGGAGCGACGAGCACCAGCGGAAAATCGTAGCGCAGCTGGGTGAGCTCGCGGTAACCGGCGAACAGCGCCGGTCGCAGGTTCAGCCCGTCGACTGCGTCCAGATGCTCGCTTGGGCGCCTGCCGGTAAGGAAAAAAGCTACGTGTGCCTGGGTATCCGCTTCCATTTTTTCAACCTGCCTTGCTGGTGATTTCTCTGTGTTCGGTTAAGGCGCCCGTCGTAACAGTCGATGGCGCGCGCCGGCGTGTTGCGCTGCCCGTGTCAGGCCACTTGCTGTTCCGCGCCCTGCGGCCAGACCGTGTACTTGTCCAGTTCCGCATTGAGCCCGGCGCGCGTCAGATCGGCGGTGCGCAGCTTGTCGCTGTGGCGCAGGTCTTCATAGCAAGG
>JAAOZY010000041.1 GCA_012274205.1 Betaproteobacteria bacterium | reverse complement strand
GTGCTGGTGAGCCTGGGGCTGTATCTTGCCGGCTTCGGCGCGCAACTGGCGCGCGTGGAGACGCTGGGCGCGTGGCTGTGGCGCCGGGTCGAGCCTTATGGAGCGCGGGTGCTGCCCGCCAATACCCCAGCCAAGGCATTCGCGCTCGGCACCCTGTGGGGCTGGTTGCCCTGCGGCCTGGTATACAGCATGCTGGCAGTCGCACTGGTGAGCGGCAGCGGCGCGAACGGGGCCGGCGTGATGCTGGCGTTTGGCCTCGGTACCCTGCCGAATCTGCTGCTCGCGGGGATGGCGTTCAAACGCCTGCGGGAAATTACCTCCGATCGGCGCGTCAGGCTGGCAGCGGGAATGCTCGTGGCGGGCTTCGGTTTGGTCGGTCTGGCCAAGGCGGTGAATCTGTTCGAGCATATCCGGCAGGGCTTGCTATGCGTCATTTGACCGGCTTTGTACATCGACAAGGAGAATAGCGTGAGCAGAATTCTGATTGCAGTAGACGGATCGTCACATTCGGCAAAGGTGGCGCGGGCCGCGATCAGACAGGCGGCCGAGTGCAAGCAGGCGCCTGAGCTGCATCTGATCTACGTACACCTGCCGGTACCGACTTTGGGTGGGGTGATCAAGCCGATAGGGCACGAAGCCTTGCAGCGCTACTATCGTGAGGAGGGCGAGGACGCCCTGCGCCGCGCGAAAACACTCATCGACCGCGCCAAGCTGCGCTGCACCACGCATATCGTGGTCGGCCCGATCGCGCAGAGCCTGGTGCGCGAGGCGAAGAAGCTCAAATGCGACCTGATCGTCATGGGCACCCACGGCATGGGCGCGATGGCCGGTATGCTGCTGGGTTCAGTCGCCGCGCGCACTGTCCACCTGACGCCTTGCCCGGTGATGCTCATCCGGGACTAGGGAGCGCGCCGGCTAGCGACCATGCTCGACTGGATCAAGCAATTCAGCGGTAAACCCGATCACCCGCTGCGCGACGCGCAGGCGGCGCAGGAGCTGATTGCGGGCCTGCCCGAAGGCGTGTCGCTCGAGAATCTGGAGCAGCTGTCGCACTGGGTCGATTCGGTTAAGGAGGCGCCCGGATTTTCCTGCGACGGCCGCCTCGCGGTTGTGCGCCTGCTCGACGACGCCGGCGCGCGCAACGCCGCGCCGCTGTTCGGCCAGTTTTTCGCGAAGGTTCACCAGCAGGATCGGGAGGCGCGCAATATTTGGGACGCGCTGTGCCTGTACTGGGCCAGGCTGGCCGAGGCTTACGCCCGGTGCGCCGCCGATTTCGAGCATGGAGAGAAGGGCGCGAAGAACGTCGAGGCGGAAATGCCGCTGGTGCTGGCGCGGTCCCTGCGCGCGGCCAGCCAGCGCTTCAAGCTGCGCCATTTGCGCTATCTCGGCATCGAAACCAAGGCCTGGGCGCCGCTGTACCGCCTGTACGCGTTTGCTGAATTGAAGGAACTCGATAATCAAGCGGTCGTCGCCTACCCGCGCGAAGTGCACACCACGGTGCGCGCCGAGCTGCAAAAGAGCCTGCTGCTTTGCCTGGCCGCGCCGCACGAGTTGTCGCCGATACAGCTCGAACTGGCCTTCCGCATCCTGACGCGGTTCGCAATCTCGGCGGAGTGGTCGCGGGTACCGGGTGCCGACTGCAATTTCGGCTTCAACCTGGTCGGCGGCGGGCCGCCGGCGCTGGTCCTGGCTGAAGAAGCGCCCGGCCCGAGCAAACGCTTCATCGGCGGCGGCCAGGCGCTGGTGAAATTGGCCGAACTCAGGCTGTTGTGCGAAAAGAACATGCTCAGCGATGAGCTGCGCTTTGGCAAGGAGTTTTCGCCGGCGCAGATCATCACCGTAATCAAACACCTGCAGCTATACCTGGGCGCCGCGCCGCCGCGCAGGCGCTATGCGCGCACCAAGGCAGCGGCCGATTTGAAGGTGGTTCACGGCCTGAAGCCGATTTGCCAGCGCGCGACCAAGATCGAACTCGGTTCCGGTGTGGCACTCGGCGAAGACATGAGCCTGAAGGAAAAGACCAGCAACATAATGAAGCTGGTCGCGGAGGAGGTCGAGTCCACGCCGGAGACCTGGAAACAGCTGGACCAGAGCGAATGGGGCATGGGCGCGGAAATCCCGACTGGCCTGGGCAAGTGGGCCGAACCGGGCAAGCTCTGCGGGGTGCAGCCGCAAGGCGAAAAGGCCTGGTGGGTCGGCATCGTCCGCCGCATCGATGCCGACACCGGCCTGTGTTGCGGCATCCGCATATTTTCCAAGCACCCGGTCTCGGTATGGCTGCGCGTGCTCGGCGCCGGCGAGCACCAGGCCGACAACTGGGCGTCCTCGACCGGCTCCTTCTCCTTCGATTACATGCGCGCCATCATGCTGCCCGACGCGCTGAAATCGCACGAGCATCCGGTGACGATTCTGGAGAACAAGGTCTATGTCCCGGGCCAGATGTGCGAGGTGATGATGGGTGAGCACAGCCGTTTGATCAAACTGGTGGAGTTTCTCGAGGAAGGCGAGGACTACGTGCGCGCCGCGTTCGAATGGCAGCACGCCGGCAAGAATTGATTTGCGCGGCACGGTGGCGCCCGCAGCCGGCTGCGGCGCCGTGGCAGGCGCTCATGCAGGCACGTATAATGATGCATTCCAACCCGACCCAGAAAGAAGACCTCCAATGAAATCCCTACCCGCAATGCTCGCCCTGGCAGTGTTTTCGGCGGCCGCCGGTGCACAGTCGCTTCCCTCCGGCCATCCCAGCGTGAATCCGGCTGCGGCGGGCAAGGGTGCAGCCGCGGCGCAGCTGCCGCAGCAGGGCAAGGTCATCAGCACCATCGCGGCCCCACCCTATGTCTACATCGAGGTGGCGCAGGACAAGAAGACGCTGTGGCTCGCCGCCAATGCCGTGCCGGTCAAGAAAGGCGACCTCATCCGTTTCGACGACGGCATGGTCATGACCAATTTCCACAGCAAGACGCTGAACCGGACATTTCCGAGCGTGCTGTTCGTGAACCAGGTAGTGGTCGGCAAATAACAGGGATCAGGCCGCGGGCCGTGCGCCCGCGAGGCGCGGCGCTATCATGACAACGGACACTGCAGCGCGGCTCTGGCGCTCCAGGATCACCAAGCACGGTCTGGACGAGGTGCGCAGGCTGGCCGCGGCGCGGCCGTTGCGGCCGCGCGCTCGGAGCTTCATTTTCCTGCGCCACGGGGAAACCGAGGGTAATGCGCGGCGGGTCTATCAGCCAGCCGAGATACCGCTGAACGCGGCCGGACTGGCGCAAGCCCGGCGCGCGGCCGAATATCTGCGCGCGCATTCGGTCGAGCGCATCCTCGCGAGCGACATGCAGCGCGCCTGGCAAACGGCGCAGGCGGCGGCGGAGGTCGTGGGCGCTGCGGTCATTGCGGAGCCGCGCTTGCGCGAACGCTGGTTCGGCGACCTGATCGGCCAGTCCTCGCAGGACCTCGATTGGCGCCACGAGCCGCCCAACGGCGAGACACTGCGCGAGTTTGTCGCGCGCACCCAGGAGGGATTCGGTGACGCGCTCGCCAGCGATGCGCCGACGCTGCTGGTCGCGCACGGCGGGCCGCTGTACGTGCTGGTGTTCAGCCTCGGCGCCGACTTGCTGGAGCAGCACATCTCCAATGCCACGCCCTTGCTGTTCGAGTACGAAGCGCAGGCCGGCTGCTGGCGCATCAGCAATATCGCGCCGCCGGAGCTTACCGCGGGCTATCGCGCCAGCGCGGATTGAACGGTCGCGCGCCGCTCAGATGCGGCGCCTAAGAGGCTGTCGCATTATGAGGGGATACGCCCCGAAGGAAGTCCCCTTGGGGACCTCCACTCATGCTCCCCTAATTCAGGCGTTGCAAAATTGATTTTGCAACAGGTTCTTATAGCAGGTGAACCGCGGTCGGCGCGAAGAAACCGAGGCCGCACAACACGATTCCGACCAGCCCGAGTCCGCCAGCGATCCAGCTGAGCAGGACCACGCCGGTGATAATCTCGGCCGAAGCGAGCACGATCGCGATCTGCAGCGCCGCCGAGGCAAGCTCGTAGTTATGGTAGCCCGCAAGCGAGCGGTCGCGCCGCGCCTCCGCGGCCTTGGCGCGTGCGGCGAGTTCCTTCCGGCCTTCCTGCGTCTGTGGCTCCGAGTCGTAGCGCGCGACGCTCGCCTTCCAGTCGGCGATGCGCTGTTGCATCGCCTGCCTTTGCTCCGGGCGGGAAACCTGCGCCAGTTCCAGTTCCAGCGCCTCTGCGGCCGTGCGCAGTGTGGTGCTGCGTATGGTCTTGGCCTGAAAGAAGGTCCACAGATTGGAAGATTCGATGTTGTCACTCAGAGCGGCGGTCTGCGCGCCCTTGCCCAGCGTCTCGGAAAACGCCAGCACCAGGGCGAGGGTGGAGATGAGCAGGGCGATCTTCTTGTTGGACGGGTCGACATGGCCGTGTCCGGACATCTTGGCAGTCTCCAAAGGCAGATGGGGGCGCCATTGTCCATGTTTTGCGCCGCCGGATAAAGAGGGCGGTGTGCGGCCAGCGCCACCCGGGCGCTATTCGCGCGCCGGCAGGCCGCGCTTGTGCTGCAGGTAGAGGCTTTCGACCCTGGCGCGTGCCCAGGGCGTCCGTCGGAGAAATTTCAGGCTGGACGACAGGCTCGGATCATGGGTAAAGCAGCGTATTTCAATGTGCTTGCCCATTTCCGCCCAACCCAACCCGGCGATCAGCTCGGTCAGCATCGTTTCCAGCGTTATGCCGTGAAGCGGATTATTGGCTTGTGTCTTCATCGGTCTGTGCCGGTCGTCTCCGGCCTGGGGCGTCTGCGCGCGAGTCTAGCAGACCGGGGCCGAGCGCTGCGGCGCGCGACAATCGCCATCCGGCCATTTCTCGGCAGCACGTTCGCGGAATATAATCAGGCTGCAGCGTGAACCGTGGCCACCGCCTGGTCCCGCCCTGCGGCAGGCGTCGCTGCCATGATTAATTGCAAAGAACAGGAGAGCACCATGTCCAGTGTCGGCTATCACGAACCGGTTGAAGAGTTGTCCGATGAAACACGCGACATGCATCGGGCGATCGTGTCGCTGATGGAGGAACTTGAAGCCGTCGACTGGTACAACCAGCGCGCCGATGCGTGCAAGGACGGCGATCTCAAGGCGATCCTCGAGCACAATCGCGATGAGGAAAAGGAGCACGCCTCCATGGTGCTGGAGTGGATCCGGCGCAAGGACCCGGCGTTCTCGAACGAGCTGAAGGACTACCTGTTCACCCGAAAAACCATAGCGCACAAGTAGGCGTGCGACGTACTGGACAGATTGGAGGGGGCAAGGCAGGGCCTGAGGCCTGGCCGGCGCGCAGTTCGTCCGGCTGTCTGCAAGGCTATGAATCCGGTGGTGGGCGATACTGGGATCGAACCAGTGACTTCCACCGTGTGAAGGTGGCACTCTACCGCTGAGTTAACCGCCCAGCCGAGTGCGGATTTAATCACACCGGCGCGCCCCGGGTCAATTCGGGCGCATCAGTATTCCAGTAAAATGCAGGCTTTCGCGAGCCGCTTCCCATGATCCGCACCCGATTCGCCCCCAGTCCCACCGGTTATCTGCATGTAGGCGGCGCGCGCACTGCGCTGTTCTCCTGGGCCTACGCACGCAAGCATGGCGGCAAATTCGTGCTGCGCATCGAGGACACCGACCTCGAGCGCTCCACCGAAGCCTCGGTGAACGCGATCATCGACGGCATGAAATGGCTGGGCCTGGACTGGGACGAAGGCCCGTTCCGGCAAATGCACAGGCTGGAACGCTACCGCGAGGTGGCGGAGCAGCTCTTGGGCGCGGGTAAAGCATACTGGTGCTACGCGAGCAAGGAAGAGCTCGAACAGATGCGCGAGCAGCAGCGCGCGCGCGGCGCAAAACCGCGCTACGACGCGCGCTGGCGCCCGGATCAGGCGCAGGCTGCGGGGCTGAAGCCGCCGGCAGGGGTGAAGCCGGTGCTGCGTTTTCGCAATCCGGATGCAGGCGCGGTTACCTTCATCGACCTGGTGAAAGGACCGATCACCGTCGCCAACGCGGAACTCGATGATCTTGTGATCCTGCGCGCGGACGGCGTGCCGACCTACAATTTCGGCGTCGTCGTCGACGACCTGGACATGGAGATTACCCATGTCATTCGCGGCGACGACCATGTCAACAATACGCCGCGCCAGGTGAATATTTTACAGGCGCTGGGGGCGCCGCTGCCGCAGTTCGCGCATGCGCCCATGATCCTCGGCGCCGACGGCGAGCGCCTGTCCAAGCGCCACGGCGCGGTTTCGGTGATGCAGTATCCGCAGGACGGCTTTCTGCCCGAAGCGCTGTTCAATTACCTCGCGCGCCTGGGCTGGAGCCACGGCGATGCGGAGAAGTTCACGCGCGAACAATTCGTCGAATGGTTCGACCTCGCGCATGTGAGCAGGTCGACCGCGCAGTTCGACATGGCCAAGCTCGCCTGGCTCAACCACGAATACATCAAGGAGGCCGAGCCCGGGCGCCTCGCCGATCTGGCGGCGCCGCGCATCGAGCGCGACGGCGGCAGCGTGGCCGGCGGCCCGGCGCTGGTGGAAGTGGTGAAGCTGCTCAAGGACCGCGCCACCACGCTGGAACACATGGCCGAGGCGGCGATGATGTTCTACCGGCGCATCGAGCCGGGGAAGGCGCTCATTGCCGAGCATCTCACGCCCGAGGTGACGCCGGCGCTGCGCGAACTCGCGGCGAGCCTGGAGCGGGTCGAATGGCAGCGGCCGAAACTCAACGAGGCGGTGAAAGCCGTAGTCGGAAAATTCGGCCTCAAAATGCCCAGAATCGCGATGCCGCTGCGGGTGATGTTGCTCGGGCAGACGCAGACACCGTCGATCGATGCGGTGATGGAAGTGCTCGGACGCGAGGCCGTGCTGGCGCGGCTGCAACCCTGGCTGGTCGAGAGCTGAGGCGCCTTTACACCCCCGGGCGCAAACCGGTATAATTCGCGCCTTTCGTGGGGGTATAGCTCAGCTGGGAGAGCGCTTGCATGGCATGCAAGAGGTCAGCGGTTCGATCCCGCTTACCTCCACCAATAATCAAAGACTTAGTCTGCCGCGCCGCAACAAAAACTAGAAAGTTATGCTACGTTGTAGCATAACTCTAGGTTTTCGGCCTTTCCGGCAGGCTCAGAACGACCTCGGAATCGATCGTATTGTCGCTGTGGATGTACCCGTCCGTCGTGCCCTGTTTCTTGTGCCCGAGGGCCGCCTGAATCTGTTTGCGGCTGAAACCTGACGCCTCGGCCGCGGTGGCAGCCATCGAACGCAGGTCCTTCAGCGTGATTCCCTCCACGCCTGCCCGCTTACAGGCCCGGTTCCACGTGGAGCGAATTCCGCTGGCGGTATAGGGTTGTCCTTTGGTAGTGTGGAACACGAACACGCTCCCCATCCTCGCAATTTTCTTGACACGCGCCAGGACTACCCCGATCGCCGGCGACATCGGTAGGTTCATAGCCACACCGCTTGAAAACTCCGTCTTTGTTGGTTTGACGTGGACGCGGCTCGCCTCGTCGATCTCGGTCCAGCGCAGCAGGCGCACGTCGGTCGTGCGCTGATAAAGCAGGTACGTCAGGTCGATGTAACACTGGATCATTTCGCCGCTCGTCTTACCTCTGGCGGTGACGATCACGGCGTCGCGCACGGCGTGGAACTGCGCCGGCGTGATTGTCCTATTGCGCTTCTTTGGCTGCTTCACCTGCACCACGTCTGAGGTCGCCGGGTTCGATTCGCGGAAGCCTTCACCCGTTGCCCAAGCGAAGAATTTGACCAGATGGCCTCGGTAGGCTTGCGCGGCCCTGCGTCCGTCCCACGCCTTCAAAAACTTGTTGATGTGGAACGGCTTGATGTCGGCGACGTTCGCATCGCAGAAGCTCTTGGCTATCACGTCAAAAAATGAGTTGAGCGACTTATTCGCATTCAGAAAAAGCTCGCGACGCTCCGGCAGCCATGGCGCATCCTTGTCTCGCGCCTTGAAAAACTCGAGCCGCCACCTTGCGAACGCCGCCGCGAAATCGCCTTTGCCTGGATGCGCGTGGCTCAACAATTCCTGCAGGACGACGCGCGCCTTGAATTCGTCGCCGGGACCGACGGGACACAACTTGTGCCACGTCTTGAGCTCGCCGGTCTTGGTGTCCATGAGCGGTTCGCGCGAGCGGTACTGCAGCCACCCGCGATGTTCCATAATTCTCGTGCCGAGCAAAGTCGGCCGCGATAGTCTTTTTCTGCTCATGGCTTTCCTTTCAATGCAGTCACGCTAGCGAGTTTCCGCTTCACCGGACGCGCTGTCGGCACATGGACCACAGTCTCCCGCGGCGCCATTTCGGCACTCTTAGGGAAGACGCCCAATCGCTTTGCCAAAATAGCCTCATAAGTTGATGGCGTCAAAATCGGCCCCTCGCTGTCACAAGGAACCGTGACACCCAAATACTCTAG
>JAAOZY010000243.1 GCA_012274205.1 Betaproteobacteria bacterium | reverse complement strand
TGATGATGGTCGAGTCCATGTTCTCCATGAACAGGGAGCAGGCGACGATCAGGGGAATCAGGAAAGGCCGAGGCATGGTGGCGGTCATGGCTCCGTAGGCGCAAGCGCGATGCTATCGCACTGGCGCCGAATCCGGTGGTGTCGTGCCGTGTGCAAGCCGGTTCGATGTGGACGGGATTGTTCTTCCGCGCAACGCTCAGCTTCCGTTTGGGCGCTTGTCGATTTCCACCCTATGGTACGCCGCTTGTTGTTGCGTTTATCGGGCGTAACAAGACTTCATTTTGCAAGGGGTTCCCGGCCGTAGGCCGCGCACACTTCCCCTTCCGATTGCATCGCGGCGAGTGCCCCATAGTCCGGGCTCCAGCGCGTGCCTGCGCGGCGCGTGAGCGCGTCCAGTTCCTGCAGGTGGGCGCGGCCCTGCCGGCGCAGTTGCGCGGCAACCAGTTCCAGATCGGGAAATTGCTGCAGCGCCTCCCACCAGATCGCGCGTCCGGCGAGAAAGCCGTTGGCGCCGGCGGCGTAGGCGTATTCCATCACGCGCATGAACTGCTGGTGCGTTACGCCGGCCGATAGCATCACCCAGGGCAGGCCGGCGCCGCGGCAGACGGCGCCCAATTCGTCGAACCAGCGCTGTGCCTGCATATGCGCGGCGCCGCCGTCGCGCGCCGGCAGCGTCGCGCCGGGCAGCGGGCTTTCCAGTTTGAGCAGATCCACGCCGTAGCGTGGATGGATGAACTCGCGCACGCTGTCCAGCACCAGACCGGCCTTCGAATCGGCCGCATCCAGCGCATCGCGGCCGTTGCCAGCCGCTGTTGCAAACGGATAGACGAGCAGCTCGAGCACCAGCGCGATATCGTGCCGCCGGCATTCGTCGCCCGTGGTTTGCACGAAGCACTGCTGCTGCGCGCGTACCTGCGGCGCCGCATCGGACCGGTACCAGGTCAGCAGCTTTACGCCATCTGCGCCGCAGCGCTTGATCTTCCCGACGCTCCAGTCCGGGATCGAACGCGAGCTGCGGCCCTCCGGGCTGTCGTCGTAGCGATGGTCCTCCAGCGTTACGAGCAAGCCGGCGTGCGCCGGCGTTTTTTCCAGCGCGCCCGGAAACGAATAATTCGGGTCCAGCAGCACGGCGCTCACATGCGCGCCCAGCTCCTGCACCAGCATGCGCTTCGCCGCCACCATGTCGGCAAAACGTACTGCGTCCGCGCCGATGCCGAGCTTGTTCGCGATCAGGCTTGCGATCTGATGGCGCTGGTCGACAGCCATCATCTTGAAATGGCCATCCGGCGACGCCATGCGGCGCAGCCCCCATTGCTTACCCAGGTGCAATTCGATGGACATGCGATGAACCGGATTTGCCTGCGCGATTGTGTTTCGCTCACCTGCATTCGGGACGGCTGCGCAAGTCTGACGGACGCAATTTCCCGCGGGCCGAGCCGCGCAGTGAATGTACCCGGCCTATCGTCGAGTCTATTGATTTTTGTCAACCGTGCGGAGTGCCCTGCGCTATCTAATACCCGCATGAAAACGGTGCTTTCGGGTGTGCCGGAACCTGCGTTCGACACGTTTCACATGGGCCGTTCCGGCATGGACCTCTACAGCAAGGATATCGGCGCAAAATTCGTCGATATCGGCAGCTTCGCCGCCTATGTCGGCGGCTCGCCCACCAATATGAGCGTCGGCTGCCGCCGGCTGGGGCTGAAGTCCGCGCTCCTGACCGCGTTCGGCGAGGATCCGGTCGGCGATTTCGTTGCCCATTTCCTGGGCAAGGAAGGCGTGGACATCCGCTACAGCCCGCGCAAGCCCGGCCGGCATACCAGCGCGGTCGTGCTCGGCATCGAACCGCCGGACAAGTTTCCGCTGATGTTCTACCGCGACAACTGCGCCGACATCGCGCTGTCGATCGACGACGTGCTGGCCGCGCCGATTGCGGATAGCCGCGTATTCCAGTTTGCCGGCACCAACCTGAGCCAGGAGCCGAGCCGCAGCGCCACGCTCTACGCGGCGGAATTGGCGCGCAAAGCCGGCACCACGGTCGTGCTCGACCTGGATTTCCGCGCGAACCAATGGCATGACCCGCGCGCCTTCGGCGTTGCCGTGCGCTCCGCGCTTCACTGCGCGGACATCGTGATGGGGACCGAGGACGAGATCAATGCCGCGATGCTGAGCGACGCGGGAGCGGTTCGGCTGACGGATTCGCAAATCAGCGACGCGCGCGTGAGCGGGGACACCGCCGGCCACGTCGGCTCGCTGCTCGAACTGGGCCCCGCGGTGCTGGTCGAAAAACGCGGCGAGTCCGGCTGCCGCGTACACAAGAAAGGCGAGCCGCCGCAGGACGTCGCCGGGTTCCCGGTGACGGTGCAGAACATACTCGGGGCCGGCGACGCATTCGGCGCGGGATTTCTCTATGGCTACGTCAAGGGATGGGATCTGCACAAGTCCGCGCGGCTGGGCAATGCCTGCGGCGCGATGGTGGTGACGCGCCACGGCTGCTCCATTTCCATGCCCTACTGGGACGAGGTGATCGCCTTCGCCGACGAGCGCGGCGGCCTGTGATGGTGCGATTGGGACGGATGCGGCATGAATGAGGCGATACTGCAGCGCTTTGAGCTGCGAGACAGAACGGTCGCGATCACCGGGGGCGGTGGCGCGCTGTGCGGCGCGATGGCGGATGCCCTGGGTGCGATGGGCGTGAAAGTCGCGGTGCTGGACATTAGCCTGGAGAAGGCCGAGCAGCGCGCGCAGGCCATCACCCGCGCCGGCGGGACTGCGCGCGCCTTCGCTTGCGATGTGCTCGACGCAGCCCAACTGCGCCAGTGCCGCGATGCCGTCGCCGCGGCCCTGGGCCCGCCCGAGCTGCTGATCAACGGCGCCGGCGGCAACGACCCGCGCGGCAGCACCTCGGTCGAATTCGAGGAGCGGTCCAGGCCGGAGGCGGCAGCCCAGTCATTTTTCGATCTCGATCCGGCCGGCTTTCGCCAGGTGTTCGAGCTGAATTTCATGGGGACGTTTCTGAGCACCCAGGCGTTCGCGCAATCGATGGTGGCGCAGGGCAGGGGATCCATTGTCAATATTTCCTCGATGAGCGCCTTCATGCCGCTGACCAAGGTTGCTGCCTATTCGGCGGCGAAGGCCGCGGTGAGCAATTTCACGCAGTGGCTGGCGGTGCATTTTTCCCACGCGGGCGTGCGCGTGAACGCGCTCGCGCCCGGCTTTTTCATGACCGAGCAGCTGCGCTTTCTGCATATCGATGCCAAGACGGGCGAGCTGCTGCCGCGCGCGCGCCAGGTGATCGCACACACGCCCATGGGCCGCTACGGCGAGCCCGACGACCTGATCGGCGCCCTGCTGTGGCTGCTCTCGGATGCGTCCAGTTTCGTCACCGGCGTGGTGGTGCCCGTCGACGGCGGGTTTTCTTCCTATTCCATCTAGTCAGACGCAAGCCCAAGAGACAGCCGACGTGGCCAATGTGATCCTGAAAAAGCTGGCAAAGCGCTTCGGTTCCGTGACCGCCGTCGACGAGCTGTCGCTGGAGGTCTACGACAAGGAATTCGCGGTGCTGGTCGGATCGTCCGGATGCGGCAAGACTACGGCGTTGCGCATGATCGCGGGCCTCGAGAGCATCAGCTCGGGCGAGGTCTTCATCGGCGATACCCTGGTCAACGACATGGACCCGAAGGACCGGGACATCGCCATGGTGTTCCAGAATTACGCGCTGTACCCGCACATGAACGTGCGCGACAACATGGGTTTCGGACTCAAGATCCGCAAGTTCGCCAAAGCGGAAATCGACGCGCGGGTGCGGGAGGCGGCGGACATCCTCGGCATCCACGATCTGCTCGAGCGCAAACCGAAGGAACTCTCGGGCGGGCAGCGCCAGCGTGTGGCGCTGGGACGGGCGATCGTGCGCAAGCCCAAGGTGTTCCTGTTCGACGAGCCGCTGTCCAACC
>JAAOZY010000242.1 GCA_012274205.1 Betaproteobacteria bacterium | reverse complement strand
GGGCTATCCGGTTATTGTGACCCGGTCATAATCTCCGGAGACGTCGGCTACCGCAAGCCCGACGAACGCCTGTTCACGGCAGCATTGACTGCCATGAAGCTGGAGCCGTCCGAGGTTTTGTTTGTGGGCAACGACATGTACCGCGATGTCTATGGGGCGCAAAGACTCGGGATGAAAACGGTCTTCTTCAAGTCAAACCAGGGGACGCAGGAAAAAGAGGGGGTGAAGCCGGACTATATTATTTACAGTTTCCCTGAGTTGCTGAACGCTATCCGATTCTTCGAAGGCAGGTAATGAAGCAAACCTGGTGCCTTCCACTACGGTGAGCGACGCTGGCTCCGCGTCGCAAGTCTCAGGCAGCGTGCTTCTTCACCCATGCGACATAATGGTTCATCCAATCCTGCAGGAATTTCCTGCTGTCTGCGCCGAGATTGCCGGCCTGGTCGAACAATCCTTCCTTTGCCTGGATGAATGCCTCGGGCTGCGCTAGCGTCGGCACGTCGAGGTAGGCGAGAACATTGCGCAGATGCTGTTGCGCCATGGCCGTGCCGATGGCGCCGACCGACACCCCCAGTACACCGGCGGGCTTGCCCGCCCAAGCGCTCTTGCCATAAGGGCGCGAGGCCTGGTCGATCGCGTTCTTGAGCACCCCCGGGATCGAACGGTTGTATTCGGCCGTAACGAACAGCAGGCCCTGGGCGGCCGCGATTTCTGCTTTCAGCCGTTTGACGGGCTCGGCCTGGTTCGCGTCGTCGTCCTGGTCGTACAGCGGCAGGTCGCCGATTTGCACCTGCTTGAACGAGAACTCCGGCGGCGCCAATTTCACAATGGCGTTAGCCAGCTTGCGGTTGAACGAATCGCGACGCAGGCTGCCGACAACGACAGCGACTTGGTATTGGCTCATGAACGTCTCCTATTTAGGCCGCGGACGCGGCAGAACTGGCTGCACCGCCTGGAGCCGGCCGGCCCGCAACTCGACCACAGCCTTGACCACCGCGCGCGCCACATTGCGCGCTTCGTCTTGCACGGGTTCGTCCCGGTCGAGCGCGTCGTGGCTGGTCGCATACGGCTCGTAATACCCGATGTAGCGGTCCAATCGAGCCTGCGCGCCGGCGTCGATGAAACCCATCCAGTCGAGCCAGTCCGACAGGGCGCGGCGCGAGCCTTCGACACCGGCCACATCGCCGTGAACGATAAGGCCGTAGGCGCGCCCCGCCAGGTGCTGGGGGTAGTCCCATCCGGCCATCTCCAGCTCCTTCGCCTTGCCGGCCTTCTTGCCCGAGGTCGAGGTGGGATCGGGGTTGCCGCCGTCGGCGCACACCAGGCGGTCGATCATCAACTTCAGCGGGCTGGGACTCTGGTACCAATACACCGGCGAAACGATGAGCACGGCATGCGCTGCGGTCCAGCGCTCGTAGATCTCGGCCATCCAGTCGTTGGTCTGATTGAGTGCGTGGTTGGGGTAGCAACTGCAGGGCCAATGGCACAGCGGCATCGCTGTCGAGACGCAGCCCTTGCAGGGATGGATTTTGCGGCCGTATTCGGAGGTAAGCAGGCTCAGGTCGAGGACATCGACTTGGATGTGGGCCTGCTCCAGCGTCTCGCGCGCGAGCCCCAGCAGCCGAAAGGTCTTGGACATTTCACCCGGGCACGTGCCATCGTTGCGCGCCGAGCCGCAGATCAGCAACACCCGCGACGGGATCAACGGGTCTAACCAGCGCAGCTGCGCCTCTTCGATACGCTTTTTCGTGGCAATCCACTCCACCGACAAGTCGTAGTCCGGATCGGCATACCCCGGGCCCGCTTTCTGCGTAAATGGCGCCTTGCGGCCCTCCTTGTAGGCTTGCCAGGCGATTTCCTCGAGCCGCCCTATGGACCGATCTTCGGCGCGGAACGCCGGATCGATGTAGGAGGCATGAAACCGGGCGCTGAACTCGGCGCGCGCAAGTGGGGCCGGCGCCTGGCCCTTGCGAATCTCGATCACAGTGGACTCCGTTTGGAAACCTCAGAAACAAGACAGCTTCAGGGCGCTTGGATTCATTCGCTACTCCCCGATATTGTGATTGATTGAAACGCGGTACTCGGGTCAATCCAAAATCAGATAGTCGAGACGAGGCTCACGCGGGCGTCGCGGGACGCGCTATCGCCGAGGCTTCGGATGGCGCAAGATTGCCGCCCTCCTCCTCCCAGGCGCGCAATTCTTTCTTATGCTGCTGCTTTTCAGCCTGA
Source organism: Betaproteobacteria bacterium (assembly GCA_012274205.1). Lineage (GTDB taxonomy): Bacteria > Pseudomonadota > Gammaproteobacteria > Burkholderiales > SG8-39 > 2-12-FULL-64-23. Next base: position 8,023 of record JAAOZY010000242.1, on the reverse strand, counting down.
CGGGTGTGGCGGCCGATCGCATAAGCGGCGGCCGTGCATCCGGCCATCGCCAGTGAAAAATAGAAGAGTCGGTTGCTAGTCATGATCTGCTCGTTTGCGTGGTATTCCGCTACGTTCGCGGGGTGTCAGAAAGGCGCCGGAGCCGATGCTTGGACCGTCTTCGGCCAGCGATCGGGACGTCATCGCCCATTTTCGGAGGCCTGCCGAGCGCAAAGGGAATTCTCCCCTTCGAGGTCCATCAGCTCTGTGCGCAGGCGAACATACGGCGCAATTTGTTTGTCGTATCCTTTGCGCGCATAAAGTCCTAGCCCAGCATGATGATTCGCGCCCTGCCCATACGGTCGCCGAGTTTGCCAACCAGCGGGGCAGCCACCACGAACGAGATGTTGAACAGCGCGTAGAGCAACACGATGTCCTTGACGGCGAAACCGACGCTGTGGGCGCGCAACAACAGGAAGCCGAAGCTGAAGTAGGCCAGCGAGAAGATGCATGCCGTTATGAGGTAGCGCTTGAATTGAGGACTCAAGGTATTCCATGTGTCGGCGATGTTCTCGCGCCGGTGCTGCGTCCCGGGTTGATGCTCTTCGCATTTTCTCGGCGATTCCGTTCGCTGACGCACACACTGGGCCTACGAAAAGACGAGACCAATGGTCTGAGTGCTTGTCCGGCGACATCCTAGGCTGCGTTCGTCACCGAACAGACGGCTGCTGGTCAATCCCTTAGCGTCGCTGCTACGGAGATCCTGCGGGCGTTGTCGGGCTAACACTTGGCCTGAACCTGTTGGCCGAAAAGGAGCAACGCAATGGGAAATTACCTCCACAGAGTATTGGGTCTATATGCAGGGCGCGGCGAGGCCGAATCCGTTTTCGATCAGCTTGTTCAATGCGGCATTCCTCCGGAGAAGGTAACAATTCTGGAGCCCGGACGCGGTGACGGGAGCGGGGAGGCCATGGCCGATAGCGACGATGTCTTGAAAGAGCTGCTGCGGGAGAGTGCGATCGGCGCAGCGGTTGGCACGCTCGCGGGAGCTGCCGGCACCATTGCGCTGGCGGCTGCGAACATCAGCCTGTTCATCGCCAGCCCCGTGCTCGGCGCGCTGTATCTTCTCGGCTGGGGAGCGAGCCTCGGCGGATTCGTCGGCGCGGTAGCCGGTTCTCAGAGAAGCAAGGGTGACGTCTCCGATCTGGTCAGGGATGCGCTGGCGGGCGGCCATGTAGTTCTTGTCGCCCATACAGCCACCGAGGAGCAAACGACGCGTGCCCAGCAGATCATTGGCGCGTCGATGGGCGAGCCCGGCGTGTCATCGCCGATCGAAATTCTATTGCCGGTACCGATTGAATGTTGACGAGTGTAAGGAAAGGGGGAAGGACCATGTCGAAGTTAGTGAGCGACCCTGAATGCCATCAGCGATGTACTGAGCGACCGGATATTTGCTGACACATCCTGATTGCGCGATCCGGACGCCATCTGCGCCAGCCCGCCGTGTCGAGCCAGTGGAAAACCCTTTCGGACCGAAAGTGTTAAGCATGTCTCCGGTATAAAGTGTCAACCATGTGTCCGGTCAACACCTGAAATGAGTGGTGGCCAAGGGCGGAATTGAACCACCGACACACGGATTTTCAATTGTACTTTAAGCTTCAAATCGTCGTATTAACGGCCCGCCCTCAATCGTAGAAGCTCGGCAGGGTCCGCCGAGTCTTCTACGCTTTCCCTGCCCTCTTGCTTCGGCTTGACTCAGCAACCGAGTCAGAACGCGCAACTCGCGCTTGCTCAGGGTCCCGCTGAACCAATGCGCGGGTCTGCGTGCTCGGGACCGCGCCAAGCTTCCAGGTATCGATGAGCACCCCCCGCATGGCGCGGATCACCGGATCGCTCTCGCGCCCGGCGCGGTAGATGAACCACAGGTCGGTCTCGAGGCGCACGTCGCGCCATAGGCACACCTCCCCCGCGGCTTCCCGCTCCAGCGCCAGCTCTTCACGAATCAGAGACAGACCTATCCCCGATACGACCAGATTTGCGATGACGAATTCCTGGTCGGCTTCCACCACCTTGGTCGGCTCGACGCCATGCTGGTTAAACAGTGCGCGCAACAGCTCGTGGTGGGTACTGATCGGCGGCGTGATGATCCAGGGTAGCGCAGCGACCGCGGTCCAGTCGGCACCGAGCACGCGCTGCTTCCACGCAGCCGGTGCGGCAACGCGATAGGAAATTCCACGCAGCCGCAAACCACCCACGTCCGGATTTGCGAGTGGCCCGAAATAGAAACTCGCATCCAGTTCGCCGTCCCGTACCTTGGCAAACGCAGCGCCGGAAATCTCATGGTGCAACTCCAACTGCAGCAGGGGATGGCGATCGACCACGGTGCCCATGAATTCGCCGACGCGGATGAAGTCCGGATCCGACAGCGTGCCCACGCTCACTTTGCCCACAACTTCGCCCCTGAGTGCTTTCGCCTGATTGCGCAAGACCTGAGCCGCATCGAGCACCCGGTCCGCGTCGGCAAGCAGGCGCTGACCGGCGAAAGTGAGCTCCATTCCGCTAGAGGTGCGCTCGAACAGCGCCAGTTCGAGTTCGTCCTCGAGGGCCCTGATTTGCCCGCTTACCGCCGGCTGGCTAACGTGCAGCTTCTCCGCGGCACGAGTCAGGTGACCGGCCTCGGCGACGGCAACAAAACTGCGCAATTGGTAAAGCTCCATACGAATACCCGCTTCCAGACGACTTTCGAAGTCCTATTCTATGGCAAATGTTGTGCAGCGCATCAATTATTTAGACTAAGTATAAGCCTGGCCAATTGGCATGATCCGAACAAGCGATTGGATTGTTCCAGGCGTAGGCCGTATGTTGCCCACATACAGATATTTCACTATTGTTATTCAAATAGATATGGAATTTATGAGAATGCGAATCTACCCTCCGATCTACCCCGGCGATAGCTTACAAGCGCCTGGAACCCTTCCTGGCGTGGATGCTATCAATTGCTGGAATGCGCCGCCTCTTTGGCCTGATTTTGTGCGTCGCATGATGCGTGCGGGAAAGCGTCCTGAAACTGTGGCCGACACCGACCAGCCGGAGCAGCGGATGCAAGCCAGGCATGGCGCCTGGGTTGGCAGCAAGCTGAAACCCTACCTCGAGGCCCTGGTTCGCAAGTTCGAGGGTGGCGGTCAGGCCGAGTTGGAAAACTACCTGGCCGCATCGCAAAACCTCGCCGATCTGGAAGAGCGCATCCGCCGTTACGAGCGCATGCCCTCGATGGACTGCTGAAACCGCGCAATCGCACCGCCCGCTTATGCACTCTTTGTGAGGATTTCAAAATGACAGCTATGCCGAAGAAATCAGTAGACAGGTCCAGTGTCCGCACCCTCCTGGGCACGATGCACATGAACGAAGGGGCACGCTCCCGCGCGAGGGCGAACTTGCACAGCGGCGAAGTGATTGCAGAGACCATGCTGCGCGCGGCCGCCGATATGCATTCCATCGCGCAAGGCGTCCGCCATGTGGCCACTGGCATGGCGCGCGGCATAAGAGCGCTGTTTGCGAAGCCGGTCAAGTACTGAGCACAGGCCCCGGGGTTCCCAGGTAGGCGATACAAGTGGGTCTTTCGCCAGACTGTTCCTCACCCGCGAGGACTTTCATTTGAAGCACGGCCATGACCTTGCTTGAAGTGCTCGGCTATTTGGGTGGATTGCTGGTCTTCAGCACGTTTTACCTGAAGACCATGATTCGTATGCGAATGGTCGCCGTTGCGAGCAACCTAATGTTTGTTGCATATGGTTGGATGGGCAATTTGGTCCCCATCCTGGTCTTGCATCTTCTGCTATTGCCGCTAAATGTCTGGCGCTTCGTCGAAATTAGGCAGTTGATCCGCAAGGTGCGTGCCAGTGAACAGACAGGCGTGGCTGCGCCTGAACTGATATTGCCTTACATGCAACAGGTCAAGCGTAACAAGGGCGAGCAATTGTTCACCAAGGGAGACCGTGCCGATTGCGTCTATTACCTGGTTAAGGGTTCAGCGCGCTTACTGGAAAAGAATATTGTTGTGCCACAGGGACAGATGATAGGCATCATTGGAATATTCTCTAGCGAACACCAACGCACCGACACCGCAGTTTGTCTAAGCGACGCTGAACTGGGGATGATCAGCAAGGATAAAATCCTCGAACTATTCCACCAAAGTCCGGATTTCGGCGCCTTTCTCATCCGGCTTGTGGCGCGACGGGCAGCGCTAGACAATGCGCAGCATAGGATGGTCGACGAACTTGTTGCCGGCATCACGAAATATGCTTCAGGACTGCAATGAATGAGTTAATTGCCGACCCGCGGACTTTCGGTACAGCGCCCCCCAAAATGCAAAAAGGCCAGCCCGAAAGCTAGCCTAAGCGCATAAAAGATAAGTGGTGGCCAAGGGCGGAATTGAACCACCGACACACGGATTTTCAGTTGTACTTTAGGCTCTAAATCGTTGTATTAACGGCCCGCCCTCGCTCGTAGAAGCTCGGCAAGAATCGCCGAGTTCCCTACGTTTTCCCTACGTTCTGAATTCTACGCGGCTCGTCCGAGGCTAACTAAGTCTAGCTACCGCTGGGAATGCATGGTGCCACAATGAATCTGGTGCGCCGACCCGAATCATCGTGTGTCGGCATTTTCCGATGTCCAAATACCGGACGTAAAAAAATCAAGTCGCATACTTAATGATTTTCAAAACGACTTCTTGGCGGCGCTGGTCATAAATAGTCAAAATATGCTTTTGAGGCAATTGCATAATGTCTAGAAGATAAGCCTGAAAACACTTTTGATCCTGCAGTATTTCGCTTGTGACCATTGAACTCGTGTTGTCCTGCAAGAGCCAAGGGTTTCCATCATTGTTTTTATAGCCAGGACGAGCTGCCCTGTACTTATTGTGCGGGAGATATAGGGGCCCCATTGCTACTGGGACAAAGTCACAGCCCAGCCTACTTGCAATAGAATTCTGCGGATACCGAATTGAGTTCGATTGAGCGTAGGAAGCTTTAAGAACCATCAAAAGATACAAACATCCCAGTAAAGCGAATGCAATCCATATTGTCCTTCTTCGTAGTGATGCTCTTCCCACGCTTTTGACGTGCACCTTCGGTGCAATTTCGTGAACGCTTTTCTCTTCACTCATGGTCTTTCCTCTCATTCCATGGCATTAGCATAAATCCATAGGAGGGACAGCGCCACGCCGGAGGAGGTAGATCGCTATGCCGTCGACTACAGCAAAGCCTCAAGGGGCGAATGATGGGCATGGGCGCGGGTTGCCGCTCCCTCCTGCGCGGGGGCTCAGTCGTGAACAGGCGGCGGCCTATTTGGGGATCGGGATCACCCTTCTTGCCGAGCAGGGGGTGCCTTTTGTTCAAATCGGGCGACGCTGCGTTTATGACCGGGTTGACCTGGACGCGTGGCTGGACGAATATAAGCACCGAGGGCGGGCCAGAAAGGAGTTTTCCTCATGGCTCGTGAAAGCGGACTCTACCGGCGGCGGGATTCCTGTTACTGGTGGGTCGATGTGGTACTACCGAACGGCAGACGCGTATGCCAAAGCACTCGGACTGAAGACCGAAAGGAAGCCTTAGCTCTCCTTGCCAAGCTCAAGAGCGAGGCATTCAGGCAAGGGCATTTCGGAGTGAAGCCCAAGCGCCTATGGCAGGAAGCCGTAGTTCGGTACCTCGAAGTAAAAGCCTCGCTTAGAAGCGTCGGAGATGTAAGGCGTATCTGTCGAATCCTTGACCCGATTCTGGGGAAAAAGTATTTGACCGATATTGATGGGGACATGGTTTGGCAGGTCTGCGAGTGGTTGCTGCACCGGGGAATCAAACCGGCGACAGTGAATCGCTATCTCGCGGCGATTCGGGGAATTCTCCGGATGGCGCGGGATGAATGGCAGTGGATCGACAACCATCCCAAAATCCGATTGCTGCCGGGCGAAGTTGAGCGTGATCGATGGCTGATAAGGGAAGAGGCTGTCCGCTTGATTGCGGCCTGCCCGCCTCACCTGGCGGCGATCGTGCGCTTCGCCTTGGCGACAGGGTGTCGAGCTTCGGAGATTACCGGCTTGGAATGGCGTCGTGTGGATTTGGACCGCCACACGGCATGGCTGGACCATACCAAGAATGGAACGCCGCGAGGCGTGCCGTTAAATAGAGATGCGGTTGCCGTCTTGGAGGCGGAACAAGGCAAGCATCCGGATTACTGCTTCACCTATCGAGGGGCGCGCATTTCCGGCGCAGTGGGTAACTCGGCATGGTATGAGGCGGTGAAACGGGCGAAGCTTGATAATTTTCGCTTCCACGATTTGCGGCATACCTGGGCCTCGTGGCATCGTCAGTCGGGAACATCGACCGACGAGCTAAAAGACCTGGGCGGCTGGAAGTCGCGGGTGATGGTGGATCGCTACGCCAAGTTTGCAACCGAGCATCTAGCGGTTGCTGCGGCCCGGATTGAATCGGGTCTGTTGGGGGCAAACGTAGGAAATGTTCTACGTTTTCCCTACGGTGGCGAAAGACTGACAGGCTAGACAACGCTAACCCGTTGAAAGTTGGTGGCCAAGGGCGGAATTGAACCACCGACACACGGATTTTCAGTCCGCTGCTCTACCAACTGAGCTACTTGGCCATTTTTGATGCGCCGGCCGCCGCAAAGGCCGGGAACGCGGGCGGTCGAGAAGAGGGCGAATTATAAGGGGAAACGGGCCTTTAGCCAAGGAAGCGGCTGTCCCGGCGCCGCGCCGCCCGCCGGCGCGTTCACAGCTGATAGTTCAGCGCGAGCCGCTGCTGCAGCTTGCGCGCCAGCCGGAATGCCTGCATCAGCGTGTAGCGCTGCAGTTCGTTGAGCTGGTCCGGGTCGATGCGGTTGGCGATGCCCTCGGCGATGTCCTCGCTCGCGGCCTGGTGATTGAGGCGCAGCTGCTGCATGAACAGGAAGGCTTCGGTGGCGGCGTCGATGTCCGCCGCGCTCATGCGCGCACCCGGGCCGGCCGCGCGCAGGCGCTCGACCGTGTTGGTCTGCGGCAGCCCCTGCGCCAGCGCAAAGATGCGCGCCGCGTCCACGAACAGGCGCACGCCGTAGACCTTCAGGTCGACGCTGTGCGGCGCGTCGGGCTTGTCCTCGGTGATGAAATCGCGAAACCTGCCCAGCGCCGGGCGCACGCGCAGCGCGTTCTCCGCCATCTGGCGCAGGAAGGCCGAATGCGCGCGCGTGCGCTGCAGCACCCACTGGCGCAGGTCCTCGGCCAGGCTCGCATCACCGTAGAGCGGGCGAAAATCGAAGTAGATCGACGCGTCGAGCAGCGCCTTCGGATCCCAGTTCTGCAGCCAGCCGCCCATCTTGCCGCGCCATTCCTCCACCGACAGGCACAACGCCGGGTTGGACGCCATCACGTTGCCCTTGCACCAGCGAAAGCCGCAGGCGTCCAGCGCCTGGTTCACTTCGAGCGCGAACGGCAGCAGGCGCGAGCGCACGCCCTCGGGCTGCGCGCCGTCGTGCGCGGCGAAAATGATGCCGTTGTCCTGGTCGGTGCTGAAGGTCTGCTCCAGCCGGCCCTCGCTGCCGAAGCCGAGCCAGCACCAGCTGATCTGCTCCCACTGATGGCGCTTGCGCACGACCTCGATCACGCGCTGGCACAGCCGGTCGTTGAGCACCGAGACATACAGGGTGAGCTGACCCGGCGCGACGCCCTGCGCCACCAGCAGCCGCGTGAGCTTGCGGATCTCCGCGGCGATGTTTGCGAGTATGCCCACATCAGCCGCCAGCCGGATTTCGGTGGTGAGTTCGCCCAGGCCGAGCCGCTGCAGCGAAAACAGGTCGCGCTCGGACACCACGCCGGCGAGCTTTTCGTCCTCGGTCACCAGTACGTGGCGGATGCGGTTGCCGATCATGGTGAGCGCGGCCTCGTAGGCGAACGCATGCGCCGGAAGCGCAATCGGCGCGCGCGTCATGAGCTCGGCCACGCAGCGGGCTTCCTCGCCGCGCGCGACGGCCGCGACCAGATCGCGCTCGCTGAATATCC
>JAAOZY010000241.1 GCA_012274205.1 Betaproteobacteria bacterium | reverse complement strand
GAACAAGGACGGCTATCGCTACCTGCAGGATTACGGACTCGGGCCGCCGGAAGACAAACCGCGCAACAAGTTCATGGAACTGGGCCCGCGCGACCGCCTGAGCCAGGCCTTCTGGCATGAGCAGCAGAAGGGCAGGACGATCGAAGGCAAGTTCGGTTCCGTAGTGAATCTTGACCTGCGCCATCTGGGCGAGGCCTACCTGCGCGAACGCCTGCCGCAGATCTACGAATTGGCCGAAGAGTTCATGGGCATCGATCCGGCGCACGAGTGCATCCCGGTCCTGCCCGGCGTGCATTACACCATGGGCGGAATTCTCGCCGACGGCAAGACGGCCTCCGGCCTGCCCGGCCTGTACTCGGTCGGAGAATGCTCGAGCGTCGGTATCCACGGCGCCAACCGCCTCGGTTCGAACTCGCTGACGGAACTGATCGTGTTCGGCAAGGTCGCCGGCATCGAGGCTGCGAGCTTCGCCAAGTCGGTGCAGATCAGCAATCCCGGTGCGCTCGAAAAGCAGGCCGATGTGGTGCAAGCGCGCGCTTTGGGCATAGTCAACCTGCCGGGCGGCACGGAGAAGATCGCGGTGCTGCGCGACGAGATGGCCAAGAGCATGGAAAGCGGCTGCGGCATCTACCGCCTCGGCACGACCATGCAGGAAACCTGCAACAAGATCGGCGAACTTCGGCAGCGCTACAAGAAGCTGAATGTCGCGGACAAGTCGAAGGTCTACAACACCGATTGGCTGCTCGCGATCGAGCTCGGCTACCTGCTCGATGTGGCGGAGGCGATCGTCCAATCGGCGATTAACCGCAAGGAGTCGCGCGGCTCGCACCAGCGTCTGGACGGGTTCGAACAGCGCGACGATGTCAACTTTCTCAAACATTCGCTTGCCTATTACACGGGAGACGGCCCGCCGCGCATCGAGTACGGGGACGTGAAGATCACCAAGTCCAAGCCGGGCACGCGCGCCTATGGCGCCGCCGGCGTGAAGGCGGACGCGGACAGACACGCGGAAGGGGCGGGCAATGGCTGACACCGAAAAAATAATAGAGATCGAAGTCCTGCGCTACCGCCCGGAGCAGGACAAGGAACCGGTGCCGCAGATCTACAAGGTGCCATTCACCGACGACATGTCCGTACTGCAGGGGCTGCAGTACGTCAAGGATTTCCTCGATGAAACGGTGAGCTTCCGCTGGTCCTGCCGCATGGCTATCTGCGGCAGCTGCGGCATGATGATCGACGGCAAGCCGAAGCTGTCGTGCAAGACCTTCCTGCGCGAATACTATCCGGGAGGCTTGCGCGTCGAGGCGCTGATGCACCTGCCGATCGAACGCGACCTGATCGTCGACGCGACGGACTTCATCACCAAGCTGGAGAGCATCAAGCCCTACATCATTCCGAAGGAGGCGCGCACGCTGGAGCAGGGGGAATACCTGCAGACGCCGCAGCAGCGCGACATGTACGAGCAGTTCAGCTCGTGCATCAACTGCATGTTGTGCTATGCCGCCTGTCCGCAGTACGGGCTCAATCCGAAGTTCACCGGTCCCGGCATACTCGCGCTGATGCACCGCTACAACGCCGATTCGCGCGATGGCGGGCAAGCCGAGCGCAACGAGCTCGGCTACGCGGACGAAGGCTACTGGGGCTGCACCGCGGTCGGCTACTGCTCCGAAGTCTGCCCGAAAGGAGTCGATCCAGCCAATGCGATCAACCAGAACAAGATGAACAGCGCAATCAATTATTTCACCCGATTCATTACGCCAGGGGGGGCAGACAAATGAGCGCTCGGCATCCCTATGTCCGGTCCATGGATGGCTGGTGGAAGCGCGATCCGTATTTCATCCGCTACATGGCGCGCGAGGTCACGGCGGTATTTGTGGCCCTCTATGCGGTCGTCCTGCTGTTCGGCGTGGTGCGCCTGAGCCAGGGCGAGGCCGCTTACAACGGCTGGCTGCAGTACCTGAAAACCCCGTGGATGCTGGTGTTCCACCTGATCGTGCTGGCGGTATTCTGCTACCACACCTGGAGCTGGTTCTACATCATGCCCAAGACCTTGCCCATCATGTTTGTCGGCGGCAAGCGCGTGCAGCCCGGAACAATCACCGGCACCGGACTAGCGGCGTCCGTCGTCGCCTGCCTGGCCGTGTTATTGATTGTGGGGGGGATAAGCTGATGAAACGCTCCAACGAACCGATTTTCTGGTCCCTGTTCGGCGCCGGCGGCATGCTGGCAGCGCTGATCGGTCCGGCGCTGGTGTTCATTACCGGCATCGCCGTCCCGGTTGGTTTTATTTTCAAGCCCGACACCATGAGCTATGCGCACATGCTCGCGTTCTCTCAAAATTGGGCGGGCAAGATCTTCATCCTCGCCGTCATTGCGCTGTTCCTGTGGCACGCCGCGCACCGCATACACATCCTGTTGCATGATTTTGGCGTCCATGCGGTTACGGCGGTCAGGGTTCTCTGCTATGGTGGCGCCTTTGCGGGAACGGTGATCGCGGCCTATGCGCTGCTGACGATCAAGGCTTGAGACCGCGCCCGCGCCACTGCACAAGTGTATTTGTCGAAAGAGGGTGCGGCGAGTCCGCACCTTTTTTATTCTAGAATTGCGATTGCGAAGCTATGCCCAACATAAAGCTGCCTGACGGTTCCGTCCGTCAGTTTCCCCAAGCGGTGACGGTGGCCGAGGTTGCCGCCAGCATCGGACCCGGCCTGGCCAAGGCGGCGCTGGCCGGCCGCGTCGACGGCAGGCTGGTCGATACCTCGTTTCGCATCCACGCCGATGCCGAGCTCGCTATCGTCACCGATCGCGACCCGGACGGCCTGGGCATCATTCGCCATTCCACGGCGCACTTGCTCGCCTATGCGGTGAAGACGCTGTTCCCCGATGCCCAGGTCACCATCGGACCGGTGATCGAGAACGGCTTTTACTATGACTTTTCCTACAAGCGGCCATTCACGCCGGAGGATCTCGCTGCGATCGAAACGAAGATGTCCGAGCTGGCAAAGAAGGACTACCCGGTGACACGCGAGGTGTTGCCACGCGATCAGGCGGTGGCGCTGTTCAAGGGCATGGGCGAGCATTACAAGGCCGAGATTATCGCGTCGATTCCGGACGATCAGGAGATCGGCCTGTATCGCGAGGGCGATTTCATCGATCTGTGCCGCGGGCCGCATGTGCCCTCCACCGGCAAGCTCAAGGTGTTCAAGCTGATGAAAGTCGCGGGCGCCTACTGGCGCGGCGACTCGAAGAACGAGATGCTGCAGCGCATCTACGGCACCGCATGGGCGAAAAAGGACGAGCAGGACGCATATCTGCACATGCTGGAGGAGGCGGAGAAGCGCGACCACCGCAAGCTTGCCACGCAACTCGATCTGTTCCACATGCAGGAAGAGGCGCCGGGCATGGTGTTCTGGCACCCCAGGGGATGGACGCTGTGGCAGCAGGTAGAGCAGTACATGCGGCGTGTGTATCGCGACAACGGCTACCAGGAAGTGCGCTGCCCGCAGATCCTCGATCGCAGCCTGTGGGAGAAGTCCGGCCACTGGGAGAACTACCGCGAGAACATGTTTACCACCGAGTCGGAAAAGCGCACCTACGCGGTGAAGCCGATGAACTGCCCGGGTCACATCCAGATCTACAACGCCGGCCTGCGCAGCTATCGCGAACTGCCGCTGCGCTATGGTGAATTCGGCGCCTGCCACCGCAATGAGGCTTCGGGCGCGCTGCACGGCATCATGCGCATCCGCGCATTCACCCAGGACGACGGCCATATTTTCTGCACCGAGGACCAGATCCTGTCCGAATGCGTCGCCTATACCGCGCTGCTGCAGAAGGTCTATGCGGATTTCGGTTTTACCGAAATCATGTACAAGCTGGCCACGCGGCCGGACAAGCGCGTCGGCGCGGACGAGCTGTGGGACAAGGCGGAGCATGCGCTGGCCGAGTCGCTGCGTGAAAGCGGTGTGCCCTACGCGATGCTGCCGGGGGAGGGTGCGTTCTACGGGCCCAAGATCGAATACCACCTGAAGGACAATATCGGACGCTCCTGGCAATGCGGCACGATGCAGGTGGATTTCTCCATGCCCGGGCGTCTGGGGGCGGAATACGTGGCCGAGGACAACACGCGCAAGGTGCCGGTCATGCTGCACCGGGCCATCGTCGGCTCGATGGAGCGGTTTATCGGCATTCTCATCGAACATTACGCCGGGGCGATGCCCCTGTGGCTCGCGCCGCTGCAGGTGGTGGCGCTGAATATCTCGGGCGGGCAGGCTGAATACACGGCCGCGGTGGCGGCCGAACTGCGCCGCGCCGGTTTCCGTGCCGAAGCCGATTTGCGTAATGAGAAAATAACCTATAAAATACGGGAACATAGAATGCAGAAGTTGCCCTACCAGCTGATTGTTGGCGAGCAGGAGAAGGCAGCTTCCAAAGTGGCCGTGCGAACCCGCCGCGGTGAGGACCTCGGGCAGATGACGCTCGCTGACTTCATCGGCCGCCTCAGGCAGGAGGCGCGCGTGGGCAGCGCGGCCTAGTCATTAATTTTTTGGAGAAACGACATCGCTCAGGAAAAAGCGCAGCGCCTCAACACTGAAATAACCGCACCCGAAATCCGTCTTGTCGGCACCGAGGGCGAGCAGTTGGGCGTGGTGCCGATCGCGGATGCGATGCGGCGAGCCGAGGAGTTGGAAGTGGATCTGGTGGAAATCGCGCCGACGGCGGTTCCTCCCGTGTGCAAGCTGATGGACTTCGGCAAATTCAAGTACCGTGAAGCCAAGAAGGCGCACGAGGCGAAGCTCAAGCAGAAGCAGATTCAGGTCAAGGAAGTGAAGTTCCGGCCCGGCACCGACGAAGGCGATTACCAGATCAAGCTGCGCAATCTGATGAAGTTCCTCGACGAAGGCGACAAGACCAAGGTCACGCTGCGCTTTCGCGGACGCGAGATGGCGCACCAGGAATTCGGCCACCGGCTGATCGAGCGGGTGAAGAACGATCTGGTCGAGCACGGCGTGGTGGAACAGTACCCGAAGATGGAAGGGCGCCAGCTGGTGATGGTGCTGGGGCCGAAGAAGGTGGTGGTAAAGAAGAAAACAGAACCAGCGGCGAAATAGAGTTCGCGGCCGGTTTGCGGAAGGATCCGCGTCCGATCCTTCCGTGCAGCACCGTTCCGGGTTCGCCCGGAACGGAAAACAAGTGGTGTACAGGTCAACAAGCTCTCCCATCGGGGGACACCTGCCGCCATATAAGAGCCAGGAGTAGTCATGCCCAAGATGAAGACCAAGCGGAGCGCTGCCAAGCGCTTTCGCATCCAAGGCAGCGGCGGGATAAAACGCACGAAAGCGTTCCTGCGGCACATCCTTACCAAGAAGACCACCAAGCGCAAGCGCAATATGCGCGGCACGTCGATGGTCGATGCGAGCAACCTGCGCTCCGTGCGCGCGATGCTTCCCAACGGTTAAGGAGAAAAAGCCATGCCTAGAGTCAAACGTGGAGTAACGGCAAGCGCCCGCCACAAGAAAGTAATGGATCTGGCCAAGGGCTTCCGCGGCCGCCGCGGCAGCGTGTTCCGCATCGCCAAAGAAGCGGTGATGAAGGCCGGCCAGTATGCCTATCGCGACCGCAGGACCAAGAAGCGCGTGTTCCGCGCGCTGTGGATTGCGCGCATCAATGCGGCGGCGCGCGAGTGCGGCCTCTCCTACAGCCTTTTCATGAACGGCCTGAAGCGGGCCGAAATCGAAGTGGACCGCAAGGTCCTTGCCGACCTGGCCGTGACCGACATGGCGGCGTTCGCCAAGTTCGCGGAGCAGGCGAAGGCAGTGCTGCCGCCGGCCAGCGCGGCGTCCAAGTAAGGCGGCCGCGCGGGGTTCAAGCGCGTCATCGTGAAAGGAGGCTAAATGATTAGCCTCTTTTCTTTTTTTGGGACCGCCCGCGCTTAGGGCTGGCGCGGACCGTTCGCAAGTTTGCGCCTGGCAGTGCGCCGGACGCCAATAGATTGGCCTAGGACGTGAGAATGGACAATCTGGAAGAAATTCTCGGAGATGCCCTGGAGCAGTTCGCGCGCATCACCGATGCGGCAGAACTGGAGCAGGCGAAAGCGCGCTTCCTCGGCAAGGCCGGCGTGCTCACCGACATGCTCAAGCGGCTAGGCAAGCTGCCGGCCGAAGAGCGGCGCGAAGCCGGCAGCCGCATTAACGTGGCGAAGAACACCCTCGAAACGGCGCTCGCGCGCCGGCGCGATGCGCTGGCGCGGCTGCAGCTCGATGCGCGCCTCGCCGAGGAGGCGCTCGACGTCACGCTTCCCGGGCGAGGCGCCGGCCGCGGGCGCCTGCATCCGCTCACGCGCACGCAGGATCGCATCGAGGCCATCTTCCGCTCGATCGGCTTCGATGTCGCCGACGGGCCCGAGATCGAGACCGACTGGAACAATTTCACCGCGCTCAATAATCCGGAGAACCATCCGGCGCGATCGATGCAGGACACCTTCTACGTCGAGAACAAGGATGCGGCCGGGCGCCCGCTGCTGCTGCGCACCCACACCAGCCCGATGCAGGTGCGCTATGCGCGCATGTGGGTCGAACGATTTCGCCATGCGGCGAAAGTGCCGCCGATCAAGGTGATCGCGCCGGGGCGCACCTACCGCGTCGACAGCGACGCCACCCATTCGCCGATGTTTCACCAGGTCGAAGGCCTGTGGATAGACGAGGATGTCAGTTTCGCCGACCTGAAGGGCGTGTACACCGATTTCCTGCGCTGTTTCTTCGAGACCGAGGAGCTGGAGGTGCGCTTTCGGCCGTCCTTTTTTCCCTTCACCGAGCCTTCGGCTGAAATCGACATGGCTTTCGGCGCCGGGCCGAACAAGGGCCAATGGCTGGAGATCTCCGGCGCCGGCCAGGTGCATCCGGCGGTGATCCGCAATTTCGGCCTCGATCCGGAAAAATACATCGGCTTCGCCTTCGGCTCCGGCATCGAGCGCCTGGCGATGCTGCGCTACGGCATCCACGACCTGCGCCTGTTCTACGACGGCGACCTGCGTTTCCTGCAGCAGTTCGCATGAAATTCCCCGAACGCTGGCTGCGCAGTTTCGTCGATCCGTCCCTGTCCACGGCGGAACTGGCGCACGCGCTTACCATGGCGGGACTCGAAGTGGAGACGCTGGAACCGGCCGCGCCGCCATGCACCGGCGTCGTTGTAGCCGAAATCCTCGAAGTCTCGCGCCACCCGAATGCGGACCGCCTGTCGCTGTGCCGGGTCAACGTGGGCGAGCCGGCGCCGCTGTCCATCGTGTGCGGCGCGCCCAACGTGGCCGCCGGTATGCGCGTGCCCTGCGCGCTCGTCGGCGCCCGGCTCAGCCGCGCAGACGGGGCTGATTTCGAGATCAAGCGTTCGAGCCTGCGCGGTGTGGACAGCCAGGGCATGCTGTGCTCGGCGAAAGAACTGGGCATAGACGACGACCACAGCGGCATACTGCCGCTCGCGGCTGATGCGCAGATCGGGCGTGACGTGCGCGAAGTGCTGTCCCTGGACGACACCCTGTTCACGCTCAAGCTCACCCCCAACCGCGCCGACTGCCTGAGCCTGCTCGGCGTCGCGCGCGAAGTGGCCGCGATCACCGGCGCCGCGTTCAGAGCGCCTGCGATCACGCCGGTCGCGGCGCAAGGCAAGGGACGGCATCCGGTAACGATCTCCGCGCCGGACGGCTGCGGCCGCTTCGCCGGCCGCGTGATCCGCAACGTCGATGCCGCGGCACCCGTGCCCGAGTGGATGAAGCAGCGCCTCGCGCGCTCCGGCCAGCGCTCGATCTCGGCGCTGGTCGACGTGACGAATTACGTCATGCTGGAACTCGGGCGACCACTGCACGTCTACGACCTCGACAAGCTTGCCGGCGGCATCGACGTGCGCTTCGGACGCAAGGGCGAGCGGGTCAAGCTGCTGAATGAGCAGACGGTCGAGGTGGACGAGAATGTGCTGTGCATCACCGACGACTCGGGCCCGATCGGACTCGCCGGCATTATGGGCGGGGACTCAACCAAGGCGGAAACCGACAGCAGGAATATCTTCCTCGAATCCGCGTTCTTCTTTCCCGATGCGATAGCCGGGCGCACGCGCCGCTTCAACTTCACCAGCGATGCGGCGCACCGCTTCGAGCGCGGCGTCGATTTCAACAACAATGTTGCCGGCATCGAGCGCGCGACCGAACTG
>JAAOZY010000040.1 GCA_012274205.1 Betaproteobacteria bacterium | reverse complement strand
GACAGCGTCACCCGCCGGCGCGACAGGCCGTAGGCGTTGTCGTCCAGCATCAGGCGCATCGCCGTGACCACATTGTCGAAATTGGCGAGCGGCTCGCCCATGCCCATCATGACGACATTGCTGATGAGGCGCTCGCCTTTGGGCGTCGCGCCCAATGCTTTGTTGGCGATCCAAAGCTGGCCGATGATTTCGGCGGCGCTCAGATTGCGGTTGAAGCCCTGTTTGCCGGTGGAGCAGAACTTGCAGTCGAGGGCGCAGCCCGCCTGCGATGATACACACAGCGTGCCCCGGCTGGCCTCGGGAATGAACACGGTTTCCACCGCGTTGCCGCCGCCGACGTCGATGAGCCATTTGCGCGTGCCGTCCGCGGCGCTGGCATCGGAAGCGATTGCCGGCACCTCGATCACGGCGCTGGCCGCCAGCTTTTCGCGCAGCGGCTTGGCCAGATCGCTCATGTTCGCAAAGTCCGCCTCGCCGTACTGATGCATCCAGCGCAGCAGCTGCTTGGCGCGAAACGGCTTCTCGCCGATTTCGGCGACAAAGCCGGCAAGCCGGGCTGCATCGTAGTCGAGGAGGTTCGGGGTCACGGTCGATGCCGCTTCAACGCGAATAAACGTTGAGCGCGGGAAAGAAATAGGCGATTTCGACCTTGGCAGTGTCGACGCCATCCGAGCCGTGCACCGCGTTGGCATCGATGCTATCGGCAAAATCGGCGCGGATGGTGCCTTTGTCCGCCTTTTTCGGGTCGGTCGCGCCCATTAGCTCGCGATTCTTGGCGATTGCATTCTCGCCCTCAAGCACCTGCACCATCACCGGTCCGGAAATCATGAATTTGACCAGGTCGGCGAAGAAGGGCCGGCCCTTGTGCACCGCATAAAAGCCCTCGGCTTCGGCCTGCGACAGTTGCAGCATGCGCGCGGCGATAATCTTCAAGCCATTGGTTTCAAAGCGCGAATAAATCTTGCCGATGACGTTTTTGGCTACCGCGTCGGGCTTGATGATGGATAGGGTGACTTCCAAAGGCATGCAAATCTCCAAAGTTTTGGTTCGGGAAAAAGCTTAACGTTATATTTTATCAGGGTTTTTGCTTTATGTCGCCTGTCCCGCGCGAGGCGCGAGACAGGCGCGGCTCAGGCCTGCGCGCGCCAGCTGAGCACCCAGCCAAACTCGCCGCTGCCGGCCTCCCAGCCGCTGGCTACACCCAGTCCCGGCAGCGCGACCAGGGTATCCGCACAATAGAGCAAAGGCAGGCGTTCGCGCTCCCACGGCGGCAGGCGCGCCTCCTGCAGCAGGTTTTTCAGGCTGCGCGTGGCACCCTTGGCGCGCAGGCGCAGCTTCTCCCCGCCCTGGCGCAGGCGCAAACTCAGTCCCGGCTCCTGCACCCGGGCGCAGGCGATGCCGGCACCGCGTCGGCGCGCGAACAGGAGGATTCCGCCCAGTTCGGGCACCGGCCATATGCGCCTTCCGTCCCAAGTCAGGTTCAACTCGGCCGGCGGCTGCGGCAGCGCCGGCAGCAGGTAAGCGCGTCCGGCGTAGCGGCGCAGCTCGCGCGTGCCCAGCGCGACGCGTACCGCGGCGTCATCGCGCGCCTCGAACAGCTGGCGCAGGCCCTCCTGCAGTCGATCGGTTTCGGGCGCCGTCGCCCCATGCTGCGACAGCAGCCAGCGCAGCAGGTTCTTCGCGCGCGCATCGCCCAGGCGCCGCAGCGCGGCCAGCGCCAAAGTATTCTGCTTCACCACGCGCTTCGCATCGGCTGCGGCCAGCTGGTCCAGCAGCTGCGCCGCTTCGCCCAGGTGCCCGGCCGCGCGCGCGAGCGTCACCCTATAGGCGGGGAAGGCACGCTCGATCACCGGCAGCACCCGGTGCCGCAGGAAATTGCGGTCGCGGCGCGTGTCGGCGTTGCTCTCGTCCTCCACCCAGCTGAGCCGGCGCGCGCGTGCGTAGGCTTCAATTTGCGCACGCGTGAGCGCAAGCATGGGCCGCAGGATCGCGGGAGTTAGCGCCACCGCGCCCTGCCCGCGCGCGCGCTGCGCCCGCAGCAGCGGCATCGCCGCCCCGCCCTTCACTCCGGCGCCGCGCAGTAGCTGCAGCAGCAAGGTCTCGGCCTGGTCGTCCTGGTGCTGCGCGAGCACCACGAAATCGGCGTCGCGCTGTCGTGCGTAGACTTGATAACGCACGCGCCTTGCGGCCGCTTCCAGGCCCTCGGCGAGGTGCGGCGCCGGATCGACCTGATGCAGCGTGAGTGCGATGCCGCGCCGCTTGCACAGGCGCGCGCAGAACGACGCCCAGCGCTGCGCATTCGGGCTGATCTGGTGGTTGACGTGAACGCAGGCAAGGCGAAAGCCCAGCGGACCGGAGAGGCGGCGCAGCGCTTCGAGCAGCGCCACCGAATCCAGACCGCCGGAAAGCCCCAGCGCCAGCCTCGCCCCGGGAAAGAGCACCGGCCCGAGCGCCGCGCCCACCGCGGCTTCCAGGCCGGCGGCGCTATTCGGCTTCGACTTCCTTGAACTTGCCATAGCCCATCAGGCGTTCGAGGCGCGCCTCGAGCATATCGTCCACGCCCTTGTTCGCGAGCGAGCGCAGCGCATCCTGCAGGGCCTTCTTCAGATTCTGCGCCATGGCCGCGTGGTCGCGGTGGGCGCCGCCCGGAGGCTCGTTGATGATCTTGTCTATCAGGCCCAGTGTTTTCAGGCGGCTGGCGGTAATGCCCATGGTCTCGGCCGCCTCGGGCGCCTTGTCGGCGCTTTTCCACAGGATGGAGGCGCAGCCCTCCGGCGAGATGACCGAATAGATCGCATATTGGAGCATCATCACCATGTCCCCGACTGCAAGCGCGAGCGCGCCGCCCGAACCGCCCTCGCCGATCACGGTGCAGATGATCGGAACCCGCAGTTCGGCCATGACGTAGAGGCTGCGGCCGATCGCCTCGGACTGGCCGCGCTCCTCCGCACCGATGCCCGGATAGGCGCCGGGCGTATCGACGAACGTCAGCACCGGAATCTCGAATTTCTCCGCCAGGCGCATCAGGCGCATCGCCTTGCGGTAGCCCTCGGGGCGCGGCATGCCGAAGTTGCGCAGGATCTTTTCCTTGGTGTCGCGCCCCTTCTGCTGTCCGATCACCATCACCGACTGGCCGTTGAAACGCGCCAGGCCGCCGACGATGGAGGGATCTTCCGCGTAGGAGCGATCGCCGTGCAGCTCCTCGAAATCGGTGAACAGCGCGCCGATGTAATCCAGCGTGAACGGGCGCTGCGGGTGGCGCGCGACTTGCGCCATCTGCCAGGGCGTGAGCTTGGCGTACAGCTCCTTGGTCAGCGCATTGCTCTTTTTCTGCAGCCGCGCGATTTCCTCGGAGATGTCCACCGCAGAATCATCCTGCACAAAGCGCAGCTCCTCGATCTTGCCTTCGAGTTCGGAAATCGCCTGCTCGAATTCGAGAAAAGTGATCTTCAATGTTTGCGCATGCGCTGCATGGGAACAGGCCGGTATTCTAGCCTACTGCCCGCCGTGCGTACGCAGCCGCCGGCGCGAACGCTGAGGGACGGTTTCAATACTCGACCGGCACCGGGTCGAGGCTGCGCCACAGATACCAGGTGGCGACCGAGCGCCACGGCGCCCAGCTCGCGCCCAGTTCGCGCATGCGCTCGCGCGTCACGCGCTCGCCGTTGAAATAATGCAGTCCGATCGCCCGCTGCAGGCCGAGGTCGTCCAGCGGCAGCACATCGGGCCGCAGCAGGTTGAACATCAGAAACATTTCCGCGGTCCAGCGGCCGATGCCACGCACCTGGATCAGCTCGGCGATGACCGCATCGTCGTCCATCTGCGGCCAATCGCGCGCATGGATACTGCCGTCGACGAAATGCCGCGCGAGGTCGGCGATATATTCCGCCTTGCGCTGCGACAGGCCGCAGGCGGGCAACCGGAGCCGCGCCTTCAGCATCTGTTGCGCGCTCGCCTCCGGCGCCAGCGCGAGCACCCGGTTCCAGACGGATTCCGCCGCCTTCACCGAGATCTGCTGGCCGACGATGGAGCGCGCGAGCGT
>JAAOZY010000039.1 GCA_012274205.1 Betaproteobacteria bacterium | reverse complement strand
GTGATCAGCACCGTGGCGTTGGATTGGGACAGCCTGCCGATGGCGCGAAACACCTCCTGCATCGAGGGCGCCTGACCGAGAATTTCGGGCGAAGTCTCGCGCGCTTCCTCGCCTTCGGTTTCGCGGATGCTCTCGCCGATGGCGCGGCGGATCAGGTCCACTGCCTGGTCGACGTCGAAGGGCTTGGGCAGATACTCGAAGGCGCCGCCCTGGAACGCCGCCACCGCCGACTCCAGATCCGAGTAAGCGGTCATGATGATGATCGGCAGACCGGGATGGCGCTGTTTGACGTTCTGCAGCATCTCCAGGCCGGAAAGGCCGGGCATGCGGATATCGGATACGAGCACCTGCGGCGCGCCCTGTTCCAGTGCATCCAGCGCGTCCTGTGCCCCGGAGAACGTCTTGTACGGAATGCCCTCGCGCGCCAACGCCTTCTCGAATACCCAGCGTATGGAGCGATCGTCGTCTATGACCCAGATTGGTTTCATTTTTTTGTGGTGAACAAGGGAGTGCGCGTATGGTCAGCTGCGGCAAATGCCGCGCTCACCCCTCACACGTCGCCCATTGTGCATCTACTCCAGTGGCAGCATGATCGTAAAGCAGGTACGACCCGGCGTACTTTCGCATTCGATCGTGCCGCGATGGTGCTGCACGAACGTCTGCGACAGCGTCAATCCAAGTCCGCTACCGCCCTCCCGGCCCGATACCAGAGGATAGAAAATCCGCTCGCGCAGTTCCTCCGGAATTCCCGGACCGTTGTCCACCACTTGCAATTCTAATGCCAGCTTGTAACGCTGCCGGGCGAGCGTGACCTGGCGCGCGGCGCGGGTGCGAAATTCAATCCGGCCCTTGCCCCTGAGCGCCTGCGCGGCGTTGCGCACGATATTGAGCACCGCCTGGATCAACTGTTCCTTGTCGCCGTGCAGATCGGGCAGGCTGGCGTCGTAGTCGCGCTCGATGCGGATGCCGTCCGGAAACTCGGCCAGCACCAGGCTCCTGACCCGTTCCAGCACCTCGTGGATATTCAGCGCGGCGAACTGCGGCGGCCGGTGCGGCGTGAGCAAGCGATCCAGCAGCACCTGCAGGCGGTCGGCCTCCTTGATGATGACCTGGGTGTATTCGCGCAGCTCCGGGCGGTCGAGCTCGCGCTCCAACAGCTGCGCCGAACCGCGCAGTCCGCCCAGTGGATTGCGTATTTCATGCGCAAGATTGCGGATCAGCTCGCGGTTCGCCTGCTGCTGGTCCATCTGCCGCTGCTCGCGCGCAAGCTTGAGCTGCTGCTCGATCGGGCGGAACTCGATCAGAAAACGCGCAGCACTGGTCTCGCTCGGCGTAATCACGCAATTGAGGTGCAGGCTCGCGTGTGCGGGCCGCGTGAGCGTAAGATCCCGCCCGGTGTAGCTCCAATTTTGTCCGAGAACCTCGCCCAGGCTGGCGACAAGCTCGCCCGAGTCGATGAACAGTTGCGCCAGGGGCTGTCCGCCCGCATTTCTCAGACTGAACGCGAACAGATCTTCGGCGGCCGGATTGGCGTACACGATGCGCAGCTCATCGTCCACCAGGATCACCGGCGTGGCGAGCAGATCGAGACCGGAAAAAGAACTGGAAGGCATATCGCTCCGGTGCGCGGCGTCGGGGCAGACTGGGGCGCGGCGGCGCCCAACCAGCGCCGGCGAAAACGCGCGCTTACCTGACGTTGGCGAGCTCTCGCTTCAGCGCTTCAACGTTCTTCTCGTGCTGCTCGACTGCGTCCTTGTATGGCTGCAGGCGATCGATTACGCGCTGGTAATTCCTTTCGTCGCCGGTGCGGATCGATTCCTGCTGTATCAGATCCGCCTTGGCCTGCGCCAGCGCTTTTTGCTCGCCGCTGAGTTCGTTCTGCAAAATCCTGCGCCTGTCTTCGTCACGGTTCTTCTGCGTGACCGGGTCGACCTTTGGAAAGTCCGACGGCGATGGCGCCGGCTTCGCCGCGCGCGCCGGCGGGATGGCGGGGACCACCGAAATCTCGCGCATCACCAGCGAGCAATTCTTGCCGCGAGTCTCTTCGTTTATGTTTGTGTAAGTGGCGCGGCCGTTCGCATCTATGCACTTGAAGGTGTCACCCAGCGCCGGCTGCGAAAGCGCGCCGGCGAGCACGGCGATCAAACTTAAACCTCCTGCGGTGCGTAGTCCCATATTACCCAAGCCATTCAGAATGAAGTTTAAGTCTATGCCATTATCCGGCTGATTTCAAATCGCTTTTTGGAAGGCTATAGTGGCGGCCGGCCGGAACAGGCTTCGTTGCCCGAAACGGCGACAAAAAAGGCGGGGATCTACCCGCCTTTTTTGGCCCGAAACGGCTATCAGCTGCTGTAGTACATGTCGAACTCGAGGGGATGCGTGGTCATGCGGAACCTGGTGACTTCTTCCATCTTCAATGCCACATAAGCGTCCAGCATGTCGTCGGAAAAAACGCCGCCGCGGGTCAGGAACTCGCGGTCCTTGTTCAGATGCTCCAGCGCCATTTCCAGCGAGGAACAGACGTTCGGCACCTTCTTCGCCTGCGAGGCGGGTAGATCGTAAAGATTCTTGTCGATCGGATCGCCCGGGTGGATCTTGTTCTGCACGCCATCCAGACCGGCCATCAGCATGGCCGAGAAGGCAAGATAGGGGTTCGCGGTCGGATCGGGGAAACGCACTTCGACGCGGCGCGCTTTGGGACTGGTGACATTGGGGATGCGGCAAGCGGCCGAGCGATTGCGCGACGAATACGCGAGGTTGATCGGCGCCTCAAAACCGGGAACCAGACGCTTGTAGGAGTTAGTCCCGGGATTGGTAATCGCGTTAAGCGCCCTGGCGTGCTTGATGATGCCACCGATATAGTAAAGAGCGAAATCCGACAGACCCGCGTACTTGTTGCCGGCGAACATGTTCTCGCCGCCTTTCCATACCGACTGGTGCACGTGCATGCCCGAGCCGTTGTCCCCGACCACGGGCTTGGGCATGAAGGTTGCGGTCTTGCCGTAGGAATGCGCTACGTTCCACACCGTGTACTTGAGAATCTGCAGCCAGTCGGCGCGCTTAACCAGTTTCTCGAATTTGGTCCCGATTTCACACTGGCCAGGTGCCGCCACTTCGTGGTGATGCACCTCGACCTCCACACCCTGCGCCTCCATCGCCAAACACATGGCGTTGCGCATGTCCTGCAACGAATCGGCAGGCGGCACAGGAAAGTAGCCGCCCTTTACCGGCGCCCGATGCGCCATGTTGCCGCCTTCATACTCTTTGCCGCTGGACCAAGGCGCTTCTTCCGAATCTATTTTGACGAAACAGCCGGACATGTCCACGTTCCAGGTCACTGAATCGAATACGAAGAATTCGGGCTCGGGACCAAAATAGGCGGTATCACCCAAACCGGTGGACTTGAGGTAGGCCTCGGCGCGCTTTGCCATCGAACGCGGGTCCCGGTCATATCCCTTGTGGTCGGCGGGCTCGACTACGTCGCAGGTAATATTGAGCACAGTCTCATCGGTGAAGGGGTCCAGGCGCGCCGTATCAGCCTCGGGGATGAGCAACATGTCGGAAGCTTCAATGCCTTTCCAACCAGCGATCGATGAGCCATCGAAGAAATGCCCATCGTCAAATTTTTCCATGGTGAACTGCTTGGCCGGGACCGTTACGTGCTGCTCCTTGCCGCGCGTGTCGGTGAAGCGCAAGTCGACGAACTTCACCTCTTTGTCCTTGATCTGTTTCAATACGTCGGCTGGGGACATAGCCATTTAAAGTCTCCTCAAGAAGCGGTTGATGACAATAGAAAAGCGGAAAACAGCGGTAAGACAGCAGAAAACATGCCATCCGACGAAATGCGAGCAGAGCATTGTGCCACAAGCGAAGTTCGATTGTGAACCGAGGCAGCGATGCCTTGATATGGTGCGAACAGGCAAATCACGCACCAATACTGTGCGGCTTGTCGCGACGGGCTTTTCCTGGCATGCGACAGTGCGCCGGCTACGCTCGATTTTCGACATTGCCGTGCCCAACGGTACCTTATACTTTTGTGCTCCAGCATTCCAGACCTCTAGCCAAGGATACAATCGTGCAAGGAATCCTCGCTGCAGCACAGGAACGCGGCCGCGAATTGAAGCTGCCTTACGCCGGCGCCTTGCTGCCGGGCGAAGCGCATGCCTTGATGCAGGCCCTGCCCGAAGCCCGCCTCGTCGATGTGCGCACGCGCGCCGAATTGGAATGGGTAGGCAAGGTCCCGGGCAGCGTCACGATCGAATGGAACAGCTGGCCCGGCGGCGCGCGCAATCTGGATTTCATCGCCGAATTCGAGGCTTTGGTGGATAAGAACGCGACCGTCATGCTCCTGTGCCGCAGCGGCGTGCGCTCGCACCACGCTGCCATCGCCCTCGCCCGGGTCGGCTACGCCAAGGCCTACAATGTGCTACAAGGTTTCGAGGGCGACAAGGATCCCGCCGGCCAGCGCAACCGCATCGGCGGCTGGCGCGCCGCCGGCCTGCCCTGGACACAGAACTGATCCAAGCTCGGGCCCACACCCGCCGCCCGCGCAGTGAGCCAGGTTGCGTGTCATAAGGTTGGACAATTGGCTTGCGGTAGAATCACCAGGCTTCAGCACTTAGCGGAGTCCTCCTTGTTCAATTCCGTCCGCGCTACCCGCGGCATGGCCGTAGCACCGCACGCGCTCGCTGCTCAGGCCGCGCTTGCCGTCATGCGCGAGGGCGGCAACGCGGCGGATGGGGCGATCGCCGGGTGCCTGGTGCAGGCGGCGGTCGAGCCCTTCATGACCAACCCCACCGGCACCGTCCCCTTCCTCTACTATGAGGCGAGGCCG
>JAAOZY010000240.1 GCA_012274205.1 Betaproteobacteria bacterium | reverse complement strand
GTCGGCTGCCCGACGGGCGCTCGCTGGCGGTGCGCCTGCCGCACGAAGCTCGACACCCCGCCTGGGCGCTGATCGTCTTTCTCGGCATCATTGCGCTCGCCGTGGCGCTCGGCGCCTATCCGGTGGTGCGCAGGATCACCCGCAGGCTGGAGCGGCTGCAGGCGAGCGTGGAAGCGCTCGGTTCGGGCGATTTGTCGGCGCGCGTGCGCGTGCGCGGCGGTGACGAGGTCGCGCGGCTCGCCGACAGCTTCAACCGGGCCGCCGCGCGCATCGAGGAACTCGTCGGCGCGCAGAAACTGCTGCTCGACTCGAACAAGCGGCTGCTGGCGCACGCCTCGCACGAACTGCGCACGCCGCTGGCGCGCATTCGCATGGGCGTGGAGTTGTTGAAGCGAGATCACGACCCGCAACGAAAATTCGAAATTGAGCACGATATCGCCGAGCTCGACCAGTTGATCGACGAGATCCTGCTCGCGAGCCGCCTGGATGCCGCCGCCGAAATCGATCAGCGCGAGCGGGTCGATCTGCTCGCGCTCGCCGCCGAGGAATGCGCGCGCTACGAGGACTGCGTGCTCGATGGCGCGCCCGTGTCGGTCCAGGGCGAGGCGCGGCTGCTGCGCCGCATGATCCGCAATCTGCTGGAGAACGCGCAGCGCCACGGCAAGCCGCCGATCGAAGTGAGCCTCCGGCGCACGCGCGACATGGCCGAGCTCTGCGTGTGCGACCACGGCGCCGGCGTTGCTGCGCCCGAGCGCGAGCGCCTGTTCGAGCCCTTTTACCGGCTCCGGGGCGCCACGAGCGGCGCAGGCCTCGGTCTCTCGCTGGTGCGCCAGATCGCCGTGCGCCATGGCGGCCGCGCCGAGGTGCGTGCCGGCGCCGCCGGCGGGGCCTGCATCTCGGTGCAGATTGCCGCGGACGTCGATGCACCATAGGGCCGCCGCGCAGTAGCCCGCCTTCGCGCAGCGACCCGGTGCAGAGGCCACATGCTAGATTGCGCCATGCGACGACCCGCGCCGGTTCTCATTTGCTCAATGGCCATCGCATTGGCCAGTGGCTGCGCTGTAGTCACAGTGCCTTATCACGCAGCCAAGAGCGTGGTCGAGGGAAGCGTCTGGGTCGCAAAAAAGACCTATGTGCTTGTCGCCGGCACGACAAAGATCATCTACAAAATCGGCGAATACAGCTTCGAGGTTGTCAAAGCACCCATCGACTGGGCATTGACCCACGATGAAATCCAGAGCATCGACGGCCTTCCGGTCAAGGAAGCGATACGGCAGGACAGGGTGAAATCCGCGCCTTATGTGGTCGGCGGAAACCGCTACGTACCCATGGCGGTCGAAAGAGCAAAGAATTACCAAGAAGAAGGGCTGGCGTCCTGGTATGGCTACGAGAGCGGCAGAATGACCGCAAATGGCGAAGCGTTCAATCCCGGCGGCTTATCGGCCGCCCATAAGTACCTGCCCATCCCGATGTTCGTAAAAGTCACGAACCTTGAAAACAGGAAATCCGTCATCGTCAGGGTGAATGACCGCGGGCCTTTTCCGAGCGCGCACAATGCCAAGTCGGGGCAGCGGATCATCGATCTCAGCATGGGCGCCGCCAAGAGACTTGATTTTTACCGCAAGGGCACGGCGCGGGTCCGCGTAGAGGCAATACAGGTGAAAGAAGAATTGATTGAGTGAGGGCGGCATCGCCTGTCGCTCTTTCTTCATTTATCGACGCTGGTCCCGGCAAAGCGCGGAGCCGCAGATCCACCGCGGCGGCACGGGCCCTCACCCGATGCAGCGCTTACAGTTCAAATACCGCGCCTTCGATTCCGGGCGTGACTCGGTAGCCGGGCTTCGCCTGTTCAATGGCCTGCGCCATCAGATGATCGAGTTCGATGTCGGTGTGGCCGGGATCGTGGTGGAACGGCACCAGTTGCCTCACCTCGGCCAGCGATCCAAAGTCCAGCGTTTGAATGAGCGAACTATGTCCCCAGCCGCAGTGAACGGGATACTCGGCGGCGCTGTATTGGCCGTCGTGAATCAGCAGATCCGCACCCGCAGCGAGCGACCCGCCCGATGTCCACTCGCGCGGCAGCGACGGAAAGCGAAGCGCGCCAAGCGCCGGTTCGTGGTCGGGAAGGTAGGTCAGGATGCCACCCTCCGGCGCGGCAATGCGGTATCCCAGGGTGGGGCCGGGGTGGCATACCAGCGCGGAGCAGACATGGAATTCCCCGATGTCCAGCTCTCTGGAGGAGATGTCGTGAAAGGTCAGCTTGCATGGCAGTTCGGACAGATTCACCGGAAACAGCGGAGGCGAAAGATAGCGCATGAGGCGCGCCTGCAATCGTCGCGTGGCGCTGCCCGGCCCCCAGACATGCACTTCGACGTCGGGTCGATAGAGCGGGGCGAAGAATCCCAATCCTTGAATGTGATCCATGTGAAGATGCGTCAACAGTATGTCCACGCGGCGCAGGGATTCCGGAATGGTCGCCGCCAGAGGACGGATGCCCGTGCCTGCGTCCAGCACCAGCACGGTACCCGCGCGCCCGACGACACCCACGCAGGAGGTGTTTCCCCCGTATCGCGCCATCTCCGGGCCGGGCGTGGCGAGCGAGCCGCGTGTGCCCCACAGCGTGACCTGCATGTCAAACTTCCCAGAAAATCATCTGCGCGCCGAGGAACTGGCGTTCCTCGCCGATGAGCGGAAATGCCGTGATGTTCACATTCAGCCACTCCCGGTGCCCGCATCGCATCCACACTGTCCGGGAGTACGGTTTGCGTTGGGAGAGCGCCATCATCGTGGGCCGGTCTTCCTGTGGGATGGGCCTGCGCGCCTCATCGGCGAGGGCGAAGCGCGCGCTCCACAAGTCAGCGGACATCTCTCCGGTCTCGTC
>JAAOZY010000239.1 GCA_012274205.1 Betaproteobacteria bacterium | reverse complement strand
TCCGCCACCCGGGTAGTAGCCGCGACCGCCGCCCGCCAGCGCCATCAGGAAGGCCACTACCCCGGCAATGAGGGCTGCGCCCAGCGCCCCGGCAAGCAACCAGGCAACAAAGCCCGCAGCGACGCCGGTGGCCGCGGATCCGAACAGGCGTCCAAAAATGGATTTGAATACCCCGCCGCCGACGACAACCACGATCAGCAATACAACGAACAGCGACTGGTAATCGTCGGCGCCGGTCGCGCGCGGCTGCGCCGCTGGTGGCAGCGGCTCGCCGTCGATCAGTTGCATCAATGCCTGCGTCCCGGCGCGGATGCCGCCATAGAAATCGTTGGCGAGGAAATGCGGCGCGATCACTTCGCGGATCACGCGCTTGGCCACCACGTCGGGAATTGCGCCTTCCAATCCATAGCCGACTTCGATGCGCAGTTTCTGGTCGTTCTTGGCGATGACCAGGATCACGCCATCGTCGGTTTTCGCGCGGCCGATTTTCCAGCTGTCGGCGACACGGATGGAATACTGCTCGATTGCTTCGGGCTGCGTGCTGGGCAGCATCAGCACGGCGATCTGGCTGCCTTTCTTTTGCTCGAAGGCGCGCAGCTCCGCATCGAGCGCGGCGAGCTGCTGCGCACTCAGCGTCCCGGTCAGGTCGGTGACGCGCGCCTTCAGCGGCGGCACCGCGACCAGGTCTGCCGCGCCGGCGCCGGCCGCAAGCAGCAGGGCCAGAACACCGAGCAGGCGTATCAGTCGGCGCATCGGCATCCGGAGCGCGGCTCCGCGGCGCGGCTCACTTGGCTGGCGCGGGCGCGGGTTTGTCGAAATTCACCGCCGGCGGTTTGGCGATGGCCTTCTCGTCCTCGACCGCGAAATTCGGCTTGACCTGATAGCTGAACATCATCGCGGTCAAGTTGTTGGGAAACGTGCGGATCAGCGTGTTGTATTGCTGCACCGCCTTGATATAGCGGTTGCGCGCCACGGCGATGCGGTTCTCCGTGCCCTCGAGCTGCGCCTGCAGGTCGCGGAAATTCGCATCCGATTTCAGCTGCGGATAGTTTTCCGACACCACCAGCAGCCGCGACAGTGCGCTCGACAGGCCGGCCTGCGCCTGCTGGAACTTCGCGAACGCCGCAGGATCGTTGATCAGCTCGGGCGTGGCCTGGATGCTGCCTACGCGCGCGCGCGCCTCGGTCACCTGAATCAGGATCGTCTGCTCCTGTGCCGCAAAGCCCTTCACCGTGTTGACCAGATTCGGCACCAAGTCGGCGCGGCGCTGATACTGATTGAGCACTTCGGACCAGCTCGCCTTGACCTGTTCGTCGGCGCCCTGCATCTGGTTGTAGCCGCAACCGGAAAGGCCCAATGTGATCACGGCCAGCACCGCGGCCAGGATATTGCGCATGTGAATTCTCCTCGACAGGTTCTGCTGCTTAACTGGGGGCATGCACGCCGAATTCAAGGCGTCGGCGCGGCTCGCGGGATTGCGCCCATCCTCAGTCCCGGGCCGGCAAGGCCGCCAGGGTGCGCCGGGCGAAACACAGGTCTTCCCAGGCCTTCGCCTTGTCCGGCAGGTTGCGCAGCAGATAGGCCGGATGATAGGTGACGATCAGCGGCACGCCCTGGTAGCGGTGCACGCGGCCGCGCAGAGAAGCAATGCTCGCATCCGTGTCGAGCAGCGTCTGGCAGGCAAAGCGCCCCATGGCCAGGATCAGCCTGGGCCGGATCAGCTCGACCTGGCGCAGCAGCAGCGGCGCGCAGGTTTCCACCTCGGCGCGCTCGGGATTGCGGTTCCCCGGCGGCCGGCACTTGAGCACGTTCGCAATGTAGACCTTGTTCGCGCGCGCGAGGCCGATGCCCTCGAGCATGCCGTCGAGCAGCCTGCCCGCCTGCCCGACGAAAGGCTCGCCGCGCGCATCCTCCTCCGCGCCCGGCGCCTCCCCCACCAGCAGCCAGTCCGCCTGCTCGTCGCCAACTCCGAACACCGTCTGGGTGCAGGTCTTGCGCAGTCCGCAGGCCGTGCACGCGGCCACTTCGGCCTTGAGTTCGCCCCAGCCCATGCGCGCGATGCGGCCGGCACGGCCCCCGTCCGGAGGCGCAGGCCGCGGGGCGGGCGCGGCGTCGGGTGCGTCGCCCGGCTGCGCCTGCCCGGAATGCGCCGGCGCCTGCGCCGCGCGCAGCCGCCACAGCGGCGTCAGTCCCATTTCCTCGAGGAACAATTCGCGGCGCGCGCTCATAGCGGCAGGCTGTAAATGAGCGCGTCCTCACGGCCCGCCTGCGCCGGGTAGTAGTCGCGCCGCAGGCCGACGCGCTGGAAGCCGTGGCGCCGGTACAGGCGCATGCCCGCGGCATTGGAGGGCCGCACTTCCAGAAAGATCAGATGCGCACCGGCCGCGCGCGCGGCCTCGCACACACGCTGCAGCAGCAGGCTGCCGTGGCCCTGGCGTTGATACGGCGCGGCAATGGAGAGATTGAGCAGGTGCGCCTCGTCCGCCGCCAGCATCAGCACGGCATAGCCGATCAGCGCGCCCTCGCACAAATAGAGCCAGCAGCGGTAGCCCGCTGCGAGGGAATCGCGAAAATTTCCGGCTGTCCAGGGAAAGGCGTAGATCGCGTTTTCGATCTCCAGCACGGCGGGCAGGTCGGCCTCCGCCATCGGGAGCAGCTCGAATTCGGACTTGAACACGGCGCTCATCGTTCGCTCGCTTTCAGCGCCACTTTGTCGCGCACGTACAAAGGCACCGCCGCCGCCGCGTCGACGCCCTGCTCCGCCGCGAACACCTTCCGCGCCAGCCGCAGCATCGCCGCCGCATTCGGCACGGCATCGGCGTCGGTGCGCGCGAGCGCGCCGTGGTAGCGCCGCGCCAGCGCCGCCGCATGCACGCGAAAGCCGCTGCCGCAGGCGCACCAGTCCGCGCCTTCGGCCGCGGGCACCGCGTCGGGGTGATACAGGCCGGGCGCATGCATTTCGATCCAGGTGCCGCCGCTCTTGCAATAGCTTCCATGGTACACCTCGCCCATGCGCGCATCGAGGCAGGCGATCACCTTGTCGGCACCGCTGTTTTCAGCCAGCGCGAGCAGTGTGCCTATGGGCGCGACCGGCAGCTTGCGCGCCAGCGCCAAACCCTGCGCCACGCCGCAGGCGATGCGCAGGCCGGTGAAGGACCCCGGCCCCGCACCAAATGCGATACCGCCGATCGCGTGCAATTCCAGCCCGGCTTGCTGCAGCAACTCGCGCAGGCCCGGCAGGGCCAGTTCGGAGTGCCGCTGTCCAGCATGAAAACTGCGCTCGAATACCTGCGCGCCGCGCGATACGGCAAGCGAACAGTATTCGGTGGAGGTTTCTAGCGCGATGAGATTCACGGCGGGCGCTGCAGGGCGATGACGCATTTTAGCGCATCCGCGCGCGCCGGCCCGCGGCGGGCCGGCCATGCATGCGCTGGCAGGCGGCCACGTCGATGCGCTTGCCTCGGGGCCGGCGGCGGTCAGCGGCCAGATCAAGGACGATTGGCACGGACGAAATAGCGTTCGCGCGGATCGCCGGGTGCGCGCGGAGAAGAATCCATCCGCGCGCACTCGGCGATCTTGTATACCCCCCAGCACTGCCCTTGTTGCTAACCATAACCGTGCCTGCCGTATTGATGCTCTTTATCCGTACGGCAAGCACGGTCGGCGCGCGCAGCGCGCACCAGCATCTGAGACGCCGTATATAAGCCTACGCGCGCGGCTCGACGTCCAGCCGCACCGCGATGCCTTCCAGGCCCGGACCCGCCGCAGGGTAGCGCTGCATGACCAGCGGGTCGTGCCCGGGCACGACCCAGCGCGGATCGTCGGCCAGTTCGCGCAGCCTGCGGTAGCCCTCCACCATGGCGCCGACGTTGTGCACGATCGGAAACGGGCGCACCTGCTCCATGTTGGCGTAGAGGTGGGTGGCATCCGAGGCGAGCACAATCCAGCCGATGCGCGTATGCACGCGCACCGACTGTATGCCCATGGTGTGCCCGCCGATGTGATGCAGCGACAGTCCCGGTGCGAGCAGCGCGTCGCCGTCGTGGAACTGCACCCTGCCCTTGTACACTTCGCGCACCATGCCCACCACCTCCTCCACCTCGTAGGCGTGCGAGAAGATCGGCTGCGTCATGTGCCTGCCGGTGGCAAACTGCATTTCCTTGTCCTGCAGATGAAAGCGCGCCTGCGGAAACAGTGCGAAGTTGCCGACGTGGTTGTAATGCAGGTGGGTGATGACCACGTCGCGCACCGCGGCCGCGTCCACTCCGAGCCGCTTCAGCCCGATGTCGGGGGCGAGCAGCATCTTGCGCCCGCGGCGCTCGGCCACCTGAGCGTCGAAGCCGGTGTCGATGACGAAAGTGCGCGCCGCGTTGCGCACCAGCCAGACGAAATAATCGAGCGGGCTGCCCTCCTCGTGCGGGTCGCCGCCGATGAAATTATCGGACGCCTTGCGCGCCAGCGTGGCGTAGCGTAGGGCATAGACTTCGTAATCCTGCGTCGCCTGCATCGGTTTCTCCCCCGGATTTCCGCTGTGCGCGCCAGTGTGCGAGGCAGCGTGCGGCAGGTCAAGCCCGCCGCGCAGGGCGAACGCGCGCGCGCCGGCGGCGAATTCCGCAATAGTCGACGCGATAGGAATAAAATTACGCCTGGTCCTGGTAAAACATCCTGAGAGGCAATCATGAAAAAGCACAGCATCGCCGTCATCGCCGGCGACGGCATCGGCAAGGAAGTCATGCCCGAGGGCGTGCGCGCGCTGGACGCGGCGGCGCGCAAGTTCGGCCTCGCGCTCGCCTTCGATCATTTCGACTGGAGCTGCGACAACTACGACAAGCATGGCTGGTGGATGCCGCCCGACTGGAAGGACAAGATCGGCGGCCACGACGCGATCTATTTCGGCGCCACCGGCTGGCCGGCGAAGGTGCTGGACCACGTTTCCCTGTGGGGTTCGCTGGTCAAGTTCCGCGTTGAGTTCGACCAATATGTCAACCTGCGACCGGTACGCCTGATGCCAGGCGTCGCCTGTCCGCTGGCCGGGCGCAAGGTGGGCGACATCGACTATTACGTGGTGCGCGAGAACACCGAGGGCGAATACTCAGCCATCGGCGGGCGCCTGTTCCAGGGCACCGAGCGCGAAATGGCGCAGCAGATCTCGACCTTCACGCGCAAGGGCGTGGACCGGATCATGAAGTATGCGTTCGAGCTGGCGATGACGCGCCCGCGCAAGGAAGTGACCTCGGCCACCAAATCGAACGGCATTTCCATCACCATGCCCTACTGGGACGAGCGCTTCGCCGCGATGGCGAAGAACTATCCACAGGTGAAAACCAGCCAGTACCACATCGACGGACTCACCATCCAGATGGTGCTCAATCCGCAGCGCTTCGACGTGATCGTCGGCTCCAACCTGTTCGGCGACATCCTGTCCGACCTCGGCCCGGCGACCTCGGGCACCATCGGCATCGCGCCCTCGGGCAACATCAATCCGGAGCGCAAATTTCCCTCGCTGTTCGAGCCGGTGCACGGCTCCGCGCCCGACATCTACGGCAAGAAGATCGCCAATCCGATCGGCCAGATCTGGTCGGGTGCGATGATGCTGGAGCACCTCGGCCATGCCGAAGCCGGCGCCGCGATGCTGCGCGCGATCGAGAAGGTGCTGATCGACGGTCCGCGCACGCCCGACCTCGGCGGCAAGGCCAGCACCGAAGACGTGGGCAAAGCCGTAGCCGCGGCGATCTGATCGCATCGGTCAGGGCAAAGCGCGTATGCACGCCCGGCCCCGGCGCCGGGAGCGCGGATGTGACCCGGGCAGTATGCGATTTTCTGCGACAATGGCAACGCGCAAGCCCGACCTCTGCATTGAAGGAGCTGTGACCATGGATTTGAGAACGCCGGATTCGATGAAGACGGAGCATGAGTCACTGTTTGCCGAGATTACCGCGGCAGGCAAACTCGAGGGCGGCACCGGCAAGGCGGCGCGCCTGGTGGCGCGGCTGCTCGAGCGCCACTTCGCGCTGGAAGACGAATTCGTGTTCCCGCCCCTGGGCCTGCTGCCCGAGCTGGCACAAGGCACGATAGAACCGGAAATGGCGGCCGCTATCATCATGACCGCCAGATTGCACGATGAAATGCCCAATCTGCTGGCGGTACAACGCGCCATCGTTGCAGCTCTGGAAGAACTGGTTACCGTTGCCGAAGCGGAAGGCCATGCCGAACTGGTCGGCTTCGCCCAGAACCTGATGCTGCACGAAGAGATGGAGCGCGACGTGGCCTACCCGGCGGCGATCCTGATCGGAAAATACCTGCAAATGCGATTGAAAAGCTAAGGCGCCCGGCGCCGGGCTCGAAACCGGCGCGCTGCAACGAATTTTCGACGTAGCGGAGGAGAACGACGTGAACATCGCCAACCAGGTCGAACGCATCGCGCGCGCGCATCCGAGGCGCCAGGCCATCGTGTTCGAAGGCAAAGACATCAGCTACGGCGCGCTCGAAGCCTGCGCCTGCGCCCTCGCCAGCTCGCTCAAGGCCAACGGCGTGCGCCGCGGCGACCGCATCGCCCTGTACCTGCCCAACATCCCGGCATTCATGCTCGCCTACCTCGCCGGCGAAAAGGTCGGCGCCATCGTGGTCTCGGTCAACTCGATCTTCAAGTCCGAGGAGGTCAAATACCTGCTCAACGACTCCGGCGCCAAGGTCGTGTTCACCACGGCCGAACTGCTGCCCAACGTGCCGCGCAGCCTGTGCCCGTCGGTGCAGAAGACGGTGATCTGCGAAGGCGTAGCTGCCAGCGAAATCGTGCTCGGTGACTGGCTCGCCGCGGGCAAGCCGGCATTCAGGACCGAAGACATGGCCGCCGACGATCCGGCGGTGCTGCTGTATTCCTCCGGCACCACCGGCTTTCCCAAGGGCGTGACGCTGACCCACAACAACATCATCACCAACACCCGCGCCGCGGTGAACTGCTCCGGCCACAGCGCGAAGGACCGGCTCGCGATCTTCCTGCCGCTGTTCCACGTATTCGCGCAGAACTACATCATGAACGCCGGCTTCGTCGCCGGGGCGACACTGGTGCTGTTCCGCCGCTTCGTGCCCGATGCCGTGCTCGACGCGATCGAGCGCGAGCGCATCACCATGTTTTTCGGCGTGCCGACAATCTACATCGCGCTGCTCGGCGCCAATGTGCCCAAGCAGAAGCTCTCCTCGATCCGTTACTACTTCTCCGCGGCGGCAACCATGCCGCAGGAAATATCGCGGCGCTGGACCGAGACCTACGGCCCCGCCGTGCACGAAGGCTACGGCCTGACCGAATGCTCGCCCTGCGCCGCCTACAACCACGTGA
>JAAOZY010000238.1 GCA_012274205.1 Betaproteobacteria bacterium | reverse complement strand
GCGCAAAGATTGTCATAACAAACCCGCAGTTAAATGCACTAACCGTCATAACAGCAAATTATCCGCTCGACCTTAGCTACTCTTGCGGGACGTCTTCCGTTTGAGCCGTTTCCGCCAAGGCTGCTAAAGGTAGATGTAACTTCTTGGCTCTGAATCCTTCCAAAATATTTGCTCGCTTTTTTGGAGAACGTCTGAGCAGCCAACCCATTGCTCTGCCGCGAGATGGGAAACGTGATCACAAGCCGCAGTTCCCTGTCGGCGGCATGTTGCAATAGCTTCTCTGCCTCAGCGAGGGCTTTCGATTTTCTGCTGAACTCGGATTCCGGACGCTCTGCAAATGGCGGATTACGGCCCGTACCCGACACGTCGATAACGCTACCTCGACTGAGTGTCTCAAGAACGTGATAAAAGCGACTGTACTGAACGTCCGAGTATGGCGGGTCACAAAATACAACGTCGCCTGGTGCGAGCCGGTCACATAGCATTTCCCATGAACCGACACTTGTCTCGCCCTCGACTTTCGCATGCCGCGGGGCGATCTTAGAGACTTCTTCTCGCACGGCATTGAAGACTGAGCGGTTCCAGGCTTCTAGTAGATGGGGAAGTGACCCCTCGCTAATTCCTAGTGGTTGTGCGGTATGTCCAGGCGAACCAGAACAACGACTCGCTGCGCCGATAAGCGCCGATAGAGCCACGGTACGCTCGGCCTTTTTCTTAGGAAGGGTGGCCCTAAGCGCATCAAACGTTAGTGCCTGTTGGACGGAGAAATAGTATCCCGCATAAGCTAAGGTAATTGGCCACTTGTGTCCGCTATTCCGAAGAATATCTGATAATGTTCTATCCAAATATTCGCGGGTCCTCTCGACAGATGCCCTGGCAATCTTATATTTCCCCGCTATTTCTGCGTTTGGCGTCTCCGGAATTCTGCGCGACTCAATAGTGTCGGCGATAATCCTTTCAGCGCGTTGAAACCATCGGTCCACGAAGGTAACATCTTCTACGGGCGCATTTCTTTCCACTACGCTAGCTGCCCGTGCCGCTGCAAAGCTCTGAAGATCACCTGCCAATACAGGTAAATCGAATCGCTCCGCCAATGTCCACGCAACAATTCCGGACCCGCAGAAAGGATCCGCCAGCGCGTGCGCCTCGCTCACCAACTCTTCGATTTGGTCGCTGATGGCGCTAACGATTCTCCCTTTATGCCCCATGTATTTCATGGGGTCGAATCCGTCTCCAAAATTCCAAGTACAGCGTTACGTCTCTTGTAAAACTCGAACTTCATATGCTTCAAATCTTCGTAGTCACTTTCTTCGTAGGTCCGGATGCCACTTGAGTGCGCAGGAACCCGTCTAATTTCATTGAACCGAGCCAACCAGCCCACATAGTGGGCCTTCCCCTTCTGCTCTCCTTTCATCGGGATGCTAAATACATCTTCAAAAAAAGGCCAATTGCTTTTTTGCGTAATAATGTCCTTAATGCCGAGAACGTCAACATAAGCCTCCATCGGGAGTTTCGAACCTTCGGCAAGCATTTTGGCAAATGCTTCTTGTTTGATCTTTGAACTCTCTACCCCCTTATCCCAAAATGCCGGTTGGCCGGATTTCCCTACAGTCGTCCCGTATTTTTCCTTCAGAACCTTGAATACGTAATCCGTAATATCTTGGGTTAGCTGAATAACGTCTTGATGGGTATCCTTCGCTCTTTCATCAAATCGCTTCGCACGTCTTATATTAAAGTCATCCGAGCCGAAGTCCGGAGTCTTCTCAACAATGATGTCTGCAAGATGATCTGCGTACTGAACGACGCCATCCTTGCGGCGCGTATATTCTCTTTGCCGAAACGCTTTTGCTGTAATCAGTGGATACAGCAAGTGGCGGTCTTCATTCGCTTTGGATGCCATTGCCTCACCTGCCCGTTGTTCTTGTGCCAACCCTATTGAGAGGGTTTTGGTGCCGCTTGTCTGGATTGAACAGACGACCTATCGCTTACAAGGCGATTGCTCTACCACTGAGCTAAAGCGGCGTCTCTTGGTGACTGTCACCCAAGGTCGTGGTGACTGTCGGCTACCTGTAGCTGATCAGCTCGCCTTCATCAGCTTGATTTGTCTAGCGTTTCTACCTACATTATGGATGCGGCTCTGTGATTACAAATGCGCTGCTCTACCAACTGAGCTAACCCGGCATGCGCGGCCTATTATACGCGGGCGCAGGAGGCGCATCCCCGACCGCCCCGGCGCGGCAGGCGCCGCGCGACGCGCCCGCCCAAATGCTTATTTGACCCGTCGCAGCGCCGGCTTGCGCGCTGGGCGCGGCGGCTCGGGCGGCGATTCGTCGCCGGAGGCGTCCTCGCCCGCTTCGGCGGGTAGCGCTGCCTCGGCCGGGCTCACCTCGAAGGAAAGGCCCTGGCCGTTTTCGCGCGCGTAGATCGCCGACACCGTGCCCACCGGAATCGAGATATCGCGCGAGGCGCCATTGAAGCGGGCGCTGAATTCGATCAGTTCGTTGCCCATCTTGAAGTGCTCCACCGCGATCGGGCCGACGTTGAGCACGATCTGCCCGTCCTTGATGTACTCCATGGGTACATGCGTGGAAGCGTCAACCGTCACCGTGAGGTAAGGCGTGTAGCCGCTGTCGACGCACCAGTCGTAGATGGCGCGCATCAGGTAGGGCTTGGTGGAGAGTTCTGACATGGAAGGTTCGTTCGCTCCAGAACGCACTTGCCGCAGGCAAATTCCGCGGGGAGTCTACGCTCGGCCCGAAAGCAGATCCCGCGTCGTTCGCGCTCCTCGGGATGATCGCGGTGCGCTCACTTGCGCATGACCTTTTCCGAGGGCGTCAGCGCCTCGATGAAGGCCGGGCGCGAGAACAGCCGCTCTGCGTACTTCATCAGCGGCGCAGCCGGCTTGCCGAGCGAGATGCCGTAGTGGTTCAGCCGCCACAGCAGCGGCGCGATCGCCACGTCGAGCATGGAAAACTCGTCGCCAAGCATATACTTCTGCTTGACGAAGATCGGCGCCAGCTCGGTCAGCCGGTCGGCCACGTGCGCGCGCGCTTTTTCCTGCTGCTTGGCCGTGCCGTCCTCGAGCGTTTCGATGCGGCTGAACAGCTCCACCTCGAAATTGAACAGCAGCAGCCGCGCACGCGCGCGCATCACCGGATCGGGCGGCATCAGCTGCGGGTGCGGAAAGCGCTCATCGATGTATTCGTTGATGATGTTCGATTCGTACAGGACCAGGTCGCGCTCGACCAGCACCGGCAGGCGGTTGTACGGATTCATTACCGCAATGTCTTCGGGTTTGTTGAACAAGTCGACATCGATGATTTGAAAGTCCATGCCCTTCTCGTAGAGCACGATGCGGCAGCGCTGGGAGAACGGGCAGGTAGTGCCTGAATAAAGGTTCATCATAGTCGTTAGGGCCTTGAAAAAATGAGGCGGACCGCGTCCGCCTGTGGAACCGGTCTCGAGTCTCCCGAAACCGGTCTCTAGCTCAGTGCACGTCCTTCCAGAACTCCCGCTTCAGCAGGTAGACCAGGGGCAGCAGGGCGAGCAGGTAGAGCAGCACGAAAATGCCGATCTGCTTGCGTGTAGTCGCCGCCGGCTCGCCCATGTAGACGAGAAAATTGACCAGGTCGGCCACGGCCTCGTCATACTGCACCGGCGTCAGGCTGCCCGGCTTCACCATTTCATACTTCACCGCCATGGCCGCGGCGCCGTGGCCTTCCTTGCTCTCCACGCCTTTCGACGCCTGCTCCACGCGCACGCGCTCGCCCTGCAGCTGCCACAGCGGATTGGGCATGCCGACGTTTTCGAACACGGTGTTGTTCCAGCCGGTGGGGCGCGCCGGATCGCGGTAGAACCCGCGCAGGTAGCTGTAGAGCCAGTCGGCGCCGCGCGCGCGCGCGATCACCGACAGATCGGGCGGGGCGGCGCCGAACCACTTGCGCGCATCTTTGCGGGTCATCGCGACGTTCATGAGGTCACCGACCTTGGCGCCGGTGAACATGAGGTTGTCCATGATCTGGGATTCGTTCAAACCCAGTTCCTCCAGCCGGTTCCAGCGCATGAGCGAGGCGCTGTGGCAGTTCAGGCAGTAGTTGGCAAAGGTGCGCGCGCCGCGCTGCAGGCTGATCACGTCAGTCTGGTTGATCGGCGCCGTGTCCAGGCGCGCGCCGCCTTCGGAGGCCATCGCCGCAGGCGATACAAGCAGGGCCGCGGGCGCTACAAGCAGGGCCGCGGGCGCTACAAGCAGGGCCGCGAGCGATACAAGCAGGAGCGCAGGCGCGAACAGCGACGTCAGCACGAATCTGGCGAGTTTCTTCATTTGCAGGTCACCCGGTCCGGTTCAGGTTTGTTCTTATCGATACTCGTGTACCAGGGCATCAGGACGAAGAACAGGAAGTAGATCACCGTGCAGATGCGCGCCACCACCGTCGCGCGGTCGGCGTTGCCCAGCCAGGCGCCGAACTGGCCCCACACCGTGATCGGCTCGGTGCCGAGGTAGCCGAGGATGAGAAACACCACGACGAAGGCCGTCAGCGCCCCCTTGAAGTACGGGCCGCGGTAGCGAATCGACTTCACCGGGCTGCGGTCGAGCCAGGGCAGTGTGAACAGGATCATCACCGACACGCCCATCGCCACTACGCCCGGGAACTGCGAATTGAACAGCGGCGGCACGCCGCGCAGGATCGAGTAGTAGGGAGTGAAATACCACACCGGCGCGATATGCGGAGGGGTCTGCAGCGGATTGGCGGGGATGAAGTTGTTCGCTTCGAGGAAGTATCCGCCCATCTCCGGCGCGAAGAACACGATGATCGCGAACACGATCAGGAACACCACCACGCCGAGGATGTCCTTGACCGTGTAATAGGGATGGAACGGAATGCCGTCCAGCGGTATGCCGTTCGCGTCCTTGTGCTTGCTGATTTCGATGCCGTCCGGATTGTTCGAGCCCACCTCGTGCAAGGCGAGCAGGTGCGCCATCACCAGTCCCAGCAGCACCAGCGGCATGGCGATCACGTGCAGCGCGAAGAAGCGGTTGAGCGTCGCATCCGCAATGACGTAATCGCCGCGGATCCACAGCGAAAGGTCCGGCCCGATGAAGGGGATGGCGGAAAACAGGTTGATGATCACCTGCGCGCCCCAGTAGGACATCTGTCCCCAGGGCAGCAGATAGCCGAAGAACGCCTCGCCCATCAGCACTAGGTAGATCAGCACGCCGAAAATCCAGATGAGTTCGCGCGGCTTGCGGTGCGAGCCGTACAGCAGCGCGCGAAACATGTGCAGGTAGACGCAGATGAAAAACGCCGACGCGCCGGTCGAGTGCATGTAGCGGATGATCCAGCCGCCGGGCACCTCGCGCATGATGTACTCCACCGACGCGAACGCGAGGTTCGAATCCGGCTTGTAGTTCATCGTGAGGAAAATGCCGGTAACGATCTGGATTCCGAGCACCAGCATCGCCAGGCCGCCGAAGAAGTACCAGAAGTTGAAATTCTTCGGTGCGTAGTACTCGGCCAGGTGCGCTTTCCACGTCGATATCAGCGGAAAGCGCTGGTCGACCCAGGTGAGTGCGCCGTCAAGCGCGACCGAACCGGTTCCGCTTACAGGGGGTTTCTCTGCGGCAGCCATGCGTCATGCCCCTTTCGTGTCGTCGCCGATGAGAATGCGCGTATCGGACAGATACGTGTATTTCGGCACTTCGAGATTGACCGGCGCAGGCGAGCCCTTGTAGACGCGTCCGGCAAGGTCGAACTTGGAGCCGTGGCAGGGGCAGAGAAAACCGCCGGTCCAGTCGGCGCCCATTTCCCCCTTGTCCTCCGCCGGCTTTTCCTGCGGCGAGCAACCGAGGTGGGTGCAGACGCCCACCAGCACCAGCACCTCCGGCTTGATCGAGCGGTATTCGTTCTTCGCGTATTCGGGCTGCATCGGCACATCGGATTTCGGATCGGACACTTTGCCGTCGACCTGCGCCAAGTCCGCCACCATTTCCTTGGTGCGCCGAATGATCCACACCGGCTTGGAGCGCCATTCGACGGTCATCATCTGGCCCGGCTCCAGCGTGCTGATATCGGCCACGACCGGCGCACCGCCGGCCTTGGCGCGCTCCGACGGCAGCCAGCTCGCGGCGAACGGCACTGCCGCGGCCACGCCTGCGGCACCGCCCGCGGCGCCGCAGGCAATCACCAGATTGCGCCGGCCTTTGTTGACTTTCTTATCGTCGCTCATCGATGGTTCCTCGAATGCAGGATTGCGCTAGATACAAAAGCTCGCGATTATACCTGATTGTACTGTCAAAATTAAAGTTTTATGCGCTAACACACTGAAATTGATAAACAAAGTCGGGCTTACCCTAAACCCGTCCGAATTCCGGGCTTAAACCGGATTGGGAATGTCGATATAGCGGTGCGCGAGTCCGAAGCGCGTCGCAAGATGCTCGCCCAGGGCCTGCACTCCGTATTTCTCGGTGGCGTGATGCCCCGCTGCGATGAACGCCACGCCGGACTCGCGCGCAAGGTGCACCTGCTGCTCGGAAATTTCCCCGCTGAGGTAGGCGTCCAGTCCGAGCTTGATCGCCTCTTCGAAAAAGCCCTGCGCCGCACCACTGCACCAGGCGACGCTGCGGATCTGCCTCGCGCCATCGCCGATCACCAGCGGTTCGCGCTCCAATCGCTGCGCCACCCGGGCAGCAAAGGCGCGCAGCTGCAGCGGCGCCTCCAGGCTGCCGCAAAACCCTATGTCCTGATCGGCGAAACGCCCGGTTTCAGTCAGTCCCAGGCGCCGGCCCAACTGGGCGTTGTTGCCAAATTCGGCATGCGCATCCAGCGGCAGGTGATAGGCGAAGAGGTTCAGCTCCTGCGTGATAAGCGGCGCGATGCGCGCCCGGCGCATGCCGGTAAGGCAGGGATCCTCGCCTTTCCAAAAATAGCCGTGATGCACCAGGATGGCGTCCGCCTTGTCCGCAAGCGCAGCCTGGATCAGGTCGAAACTCGCCGTTACCCCGCTGACGATGCGCCGGATTTCGGCGCGCCCTTCCACCTGCAGCCCATTTGGGCAATAATCGCGGAATCGGGAGACCTCCAACAGGCCGTCCAGGTAACGGTCTAGTTCCTCGCGCTGCATTGCGGCACCCATCGCATTGGCCAGCGGGAATTGTACCCGCACGCACGCCGGCGCAGCACCAGGCCACTGATCGGGAGCCGTTCCGGATTCGGCGTAGCCGCCACGGCCCGATCAGCAAACAAGCAGGGGCCGGGGAAGCTGCGGGGCCGTTCCGTTCCCCGGGGGAATCCCCGCTGCACATAACGAACACAAGGACACGCACGCGATGTACCGACTCTGGCTGACCTTCGCGCAAACGGCCACCGTCTGCCTCGCGCTTCTGTTCGTCGTCGCCACGCTCAAGCCCGAATGGCTCCCGGCCAGATCCGCCGCCCCGGTCGAAGTGAACCAGGCAGCGCCGCCCGCGGCGAGCGACACCCGCGTCAAGGCCGCGTCCTACAGCGACGCGGTGCGCAAGGCGGCCCCCGCCGTGGTCAGCGTATTCACCAGCAAGGAAGTGCGGCGGCCGCGCAATCCGTTCACGAACGATCCGCTGTTTCGGCACTTCTTCGGCGATCGCTTCGAGGACGAATCACAGCGCGCCTTCAGCCTGGGCTCGGGTGTCATCATCAGCCCCAAAGGCTACATCCTGACCAACCAGCACGTGGTCGAGGCTGCCGACGAAATCGAAGTGGCGCTTTCCGACGGCAAAAAGTTTACCGCCAAAATGGTGGGCAACGATCCGGAAACCGACCTGGCCGTCCTGCACGTC
>JAAOZY010000237.1 GCA_012274205.1 Betaproteobacteria bacterium | reverse complement strand
CGCCTGACGCGCGCGCGCCGAAGCTGCTGGTCATTCGCCGCGACAATATCGGTGACCTGGTCTGCACCACACCGCTGATCAGCGCGCTGCGCCGGCGCTTTCCGCATGCGCAGATCGCCGCGCTGGTAAACACCTATAACCGGCAGGTGCTGGAAGGGCATCCGGATCTGGACGCGGTGTATGCCTACGCCAAGTCCAAGCACCGCTTGCCCGGACAGGGACGGGTGTCGCTATATTGGGACAAACTGGTATTGATGCGCACGCTGCGCGCGCAGCGTTTCGACTACGCATTGCTCGCCTCGTCGCATCCGGGCGCCAGCGCGCTGCGACTGGCGCGCTGGATCGCGCCGGCGCACATCGC
This sequence comes from Betaproteobacteria bacterium, assembly GCA_012274205.1. Classification (GTDB taxonomy): domain Bacteria; phylum Pseudomonadota; class Gammaproteobacteria; order Burkholderiales; family SG8-39; genus 2-12-FULL-64-23. The sequence goes on along the minus strand of JAAOZY010000237.1, from coordinate 2,186 downwards.
CGGTTACGCCGATCCCGGGGGAGTGGTGGACCTTGGCCTGCCCCATGAGGCCGCGCGAACGATGCATGAAGTTGAAGACGTGTTTCGGCTGGCGCGGCTATTCGGCATTGAGGGCGCGCCCGGCCAACTCAGCATGGCGGTGGACGCGGCCGCGCGCGAGCGCGCGAGCGCGGCTCTGGGCGCGCGCATTCCGGGGCGCAAGCGAATTGCGCTGCACATCAGCGCGCGCAAGCCCAGCCAGCGCTGGCCCACCGAGCGCTTTGCGCAGTTGCTGCAGGCCCTGAGCGCGAAGGCGACGTTTGTCTTGCTTTGGTCGCCTGGGTCGACCGGCCATCGGCAGCACCCGGGCGACGACGCCAAGGCGCAGACACTCATGCGCGCGGCCGGCACCTTGCCGCTCGCCGCCTATCCGACGCACGAATTAAGGGATCTGGCGGCGGCACTGTCACTTGCCGACTGCGTAATCTGCAGCGATGGCGGCGCCATGCACATCGCCGCGGCCCTGGGTAAGACTATCTTGTGTTTTTTCGGCGACTCGGACGCGGCCCGCTGGCATCCCTGGGGCGTGCCTTACCGGCTGTTGCAGCCCGAAAGCCGCGATGCGTCGGATATCAGCCTGGCTGCTGCGCTGCAGGCGCTGGGGGAATTGGAGCAGTTCTGAGCTGAGGCGCATATTCGGGCAAGCGCGCGGCGAGCCCCCGGCCGCACTTGTCCGGCTCCGCCATTGCCCAGCCGCAGCCAGGCCAGGAGGTCCTCCATCCAGCGGGAATCCGGTGTGGCGCGGTCTGGAATTTGTTCAACGAACCAGCGATTCAGGACACAAGGCTGGTCGCCGCGCGCATGACCTTTGCGACGGCGGTGCAGGTGTCGCGCATGTCCTGCTCGGTGAGCCCGGGGTGCAGCAGGAACAACAAGCTCGAATCGGTCAGACGCCGCGCCACCGGCAGCGCATGTGTCGGGCCGAGGCCGACGTGGATAAACGCCTTTTCGCGATAAATCTCGCTGCACGCACCTACGGTGCAGGGAATGCCCTCGGCGTTAATGGCCTCGAGGATGAGCTCCAGTCGCCAGCCCGGACGCAGCATTTCCGGACGGATGAATACGTAGTACTTGTAATAGGCGTGTTCGCTGTGCGCCGGAGGCAACGCGAGGCGCAGCCCCGGAATTGCGGACAAACCCAGACTGAGCAGGCTGGCGTTGCGGCGCCGGGCTGCGAGCCACTGCGGCAGCTTCGCGAGTTGCAGCCGGCCGATGGCCGACTGCATTTCGGTGATGCGCCAGTTGCTGCCGAAGCTCTCGTGCAGCCAGCGAAAGCCGAACGGGTGCTCGCGCTCGAATACCGCCGCGTAGCTCTTGCCGTGGTCCTTGTAGGACCAGGCTCGTTCCCACAACGCGCGCGAGTCGGTGACCAGCATGCCGCCTTCGCCGCCGGTGGTAATGATCTTGTCCTGGCAGAAGGAGAATGCGCCGATTTCCCCGATCGAGCCGGTATTGCGGCCCTTGTAGCGCGTGCCGACGGATTGCGCGCAATCTTCCACCACGAACAGGCCGCGCGCCCTGGCCAGGGCGAGAATCTCGTCCATTTCGCACGGCCAGCCGGCCAGGTGCACCGCCACCACCGCTTTGGTGCGCGGGGTCAGCACTTTTTCAATACTCGCAGCGGTAAGGTTCTGGCTGTTCTCGTCGATATCGGCGACCACCGGTGTCGCGCCGGCGCGCACGACGCAGCTTGCGCTGGCGATGAAGGTCTTGCACGGAACCACCACTTCGTCACCGTGGCACACGCCCAGGGCGTGCAGCGCCAGCTCCAGCGCCACGGTGCCGTTGGCCACGGCCACCGCGTATTTGACGCCGACGAAACGGGCGAACTCGCGCTCGAATTGCTGCGATTGCTCGCCGGTCCAGTAATTAACCTTGCCGGAACGCATTACTGCCGCAACTGCCGCAATCTCGTCGGCGGCGAAATACGGCCAAGGGGCGAACGGTTGCGTACGCACCGGCGCGCCGCCTTCCAGCGCGAGGCGCTGCCCCGGACCCGGCGTCTCCTGAGGGGATCTCATGCTCAGCTCAGGGGTCGCGCCGGCGAACCGGAGACCCTTGCGCCATCGGCGACAGCGTGGATGACGGTGGATCCGGCGCCGACGACGGCCTTGCTGCCGATGCGCACGCCCGGAGTCACCGAGGCG
>JAAOZY010000236.1 GCA_012274205.1 Betaproteobacteria bacterium | reverse complement strand
GGTGCTGGTGAGCAGCAATGATTTCATCATCATCGATTTCGAGGGCGAGCCGGCGCGGCCGCTGGCGCAGCGCCGCATGAAGCATTCGCCGCTGCGCGACGTTGCCGGGATGCTGCGCTCATTCGATTACGCACGCTGGAGTGCGGTGCTTCGCGACACTTATGCCGACGCCGATCGCGCCCGGGTCGCGCCGCTGGCGCAGGGCTGGGTGCGCGAGGCGCGCGAGACCTTCCTGCGCGCCTACGACGAGGGCACGCGCGGCAGTGGCCTGTTCGCGTCGTTTGGAGAAGTGCAGGGGCTGATCGCGCTGTTCGAACTGGAAAAGGCGCTGTACGAGCTGCGCTACGAGCTCGGCAACCGCCCGGCCTGGATCAATGTTCCACTGCAAGGCGTGCTCGCCCTTTGCGGGATCGCGCCGGGCGCCTGAGCGGACAACAATACGCACTAGATCGGAGGCAATTATGGAAAAGGTCGACATCATGCTCGAACCCGTCCAGGCGTTCCTGGTGCAAATCGGCGCGTTCCTGCCCAAGTTCGCGCTCGCGCTCGGGGTGCTCGTCGCAGGCTGGCTGCTGGCGAAGTTCGCCAGCTTCGCCATCGTCAAGGCGCTGCGCGCGGTCAATTTCAATGTGCTCACCGAGCGTGCCGGCCTGGACAGTTTTCTGAGCCAGGGCGGCATCCAGACCGACACCACCGGCATCTTCGGGATGCTGGTCTATTGGCTGGTGATTCTGGCCGCGCTGATCATCGGCTTCAACGGCATGGGGCTCACCTATATCCCCGGGCTGCTGGGTGAGGTCGTCCGCTTCGTGCCCAAAGTCGCCGTTGCGCTGCTGATACTCGCCTTCGGCGCCTACTTCGCGCGCTTCATCGGCAATGCAGTGCTCGCCTACTGCAAGAGCATCAGCATCCAGGATGCCGATCTGCTGGGCAAGCTGGCGCAGTACGCCGTCATGACTTTCGTCGTGCTGATCGCGCTGGACCAGGTCAATGTCGGCGGGGACATCGTGCGGGAGAGTTTTCTCATCATCCTCGCCGGGGTCGTGTTCGCGCTGGCGCTCGCCTTCGGCCTCGGCGGAAAGGACGCGGCGGCGGAGCTCATCGAGCGCTGGTGGCCGCGGGAGAAGAACAAGGACGGTGATTAGCGCGCGCGGGCGCGCCGCGGCTGCCGCGGCTGTTAAGCCCTATAATTTGGCTGGCCCGATGCAGCCCGGGCGCGCGGCAGGGGCGCGCCGGCACCGACGCGCATCATCCATCAACGGCACAGACTTCCAAAGACACTGAGCATGCTCCCGATAACCGCAGTATGGCCCGGCCGGCCCAATCCGCGCGGGGCGACCTGGGACGGGGAGGGCGTCAATTTCGCGCTGTTCTCCGAGCATGCGGAGAAGGTCGAGCTGTGCATCTTCGATGACGAGGGCCGGCGCGAACTGCAGCGCGTCGAACTGCGCGAGCAGACCGACCTGGTCTGGCACTGCTATCTGCCGGAGGCGCGCCCGGGCATGCTCTACGGCTACCGCGTGCACGGCCCGTACAAGCCCGAAGAGGGGCACCGCTTCAATCCGCACAAGCTGCTGCTCGATCCGTACGCCAGGAACATCGGCGGCCAGGTGCGCTGGAGCGATGCGCTGTTCGGCTACACCATCGGACACAAGCGCGGGGATCTGTCGCTCGACCGGCGCGACAGCGCCAGCGGCATGCCCAAATGCAAGGTGATCGACTCGGCATTCACCTGGGGCGAGGACCGGTCCCCGCGCATCCCGTCGAACGACATGGTCATCTACGAGGCCCATGTGCGCGGATTCACCATGCGCCATCCCGAAGTGCCGCCGGCGATGCGCGGGACATACGCCGGGCTGTCGAGCGCGCCGGCGATCGATTACCTCAAGCGGCTCGGTGTCACCACGGTGGAACTCATGCCGGTGCATGCGTTCGTCGACGACCGCTACCTGGTCGAGCGCGGCCTCACCAATTACTGGGGCTACAACACCATCGGCTACTTCGCGCCGGAGTCGCACTATTCCGCTTCGGGCAAGGTGGCCGAGTTCAAGACCATGGTGAAGACCCTGCATTCGGCCGGGCTCGAAGTCATCCTCGACGTGGTCTACAACCACACCGCCGAAGGCAATCATCTGGGGCCGACGCTGTCGTTTCGCGGTGTGGACAATGCCTGCTACTACCGCCTGACCCCGGAGGACCGGCGTTACTACGCCGACTACACCGGCTGCGGCAACACGCTCAACATGGTGCATCCGCGCGTGCTGCAGATGATCATGGATTCGCTGCGCTACTGGGTCACTGAAATGCACGTCGACGGATTCCGCTTCGATCTTGCCTCGGCGCTCGCGCGCGAGCTGCACGAGGTCGACCGGCTCGGCGCGTTTTTCGACATCCTGCGCCAGGATCCTGTGTTGAGCGAGGTGAAGCTCATCGCCGAACCCTGGGATCTGGGCGAAGGCGGATACCAGGTGGGCAACTTCCCGGTCGGCTGGTCGGAGTGGAACGACAAGTACCGCGACACCATGCGCGCCTACTGGAAGGGCGACGGCGGACTGATCGGCGAATTCGCGCAGCGCATCACCGGATCGAGCGACCTCTACGGCCGCGGCGGCCGCCGCCCGCATGCGAGCATCAACTTCGTCAGCGCGCACGACGGCTTCACCCTCGCCGACCTCGTTTCCTACAATGAAAAGCACAACGAGGCGAACCAGGAGGGCAACCGCGACGGACACGACAACAACCTCGCGTGGAACTGCGGCGTCGAGGGACCGAGCGACGATGCGGCAGTGCGCGCGCTGCGCGCGCGCCAGCAGCGCAACATGCTGGCCACGCTGCTGCTGTCCCAGGGCGTGCCGATGCTGCTCGCCGGGGACGAGATCGGGCGCAGCCAGCGCGGCAACAACAATGCCTACTGCCAGGACAGCGGGCTTTCCTGGATCGACTGGGAACTCGACGAGGACAAGCGCAAGCTGCTCGCGTTCACCCAGCGCATCATTGCAATACGCCGCGCGCATCCGGTATTCCGCCGGCGCGACTTCTACCGAGGGCACCCGCTGCGCGGGCTGGACATCAAGGACATCGTCTGGCTGCGGCCCGAGGGGGGCGAAATGAGCGACGACGAGTGGAGCCAGCACTTCGCGCGCTGCCTCGGCGTCTATCTTGCGGGCGATGCGCTCACCGAAACCGACGAGCGCGGCCGCACGCTGCGCGACCAGAATTTCCTCGTGCTGTTCAACGCGCACCACGAGCCGATCCCGTTCAGGCTGCCCGATTACGCCGGCAGCCGCTGGCGCGCGCAGCTCGACACCGCGTTCGAGGACGGGCTCGCGGTCGACGGTACTTTCGATGCCGGCGCGCAGTACGACCTCAAGGGCCGCTCGCTCGCGCTGCTGCGGCAGCTGGGCGCTTCCGCGCCGGAGGCGGCATGAACGAGCGCGAGCGGCTCGAACGCCTCGGCGCCATGCACGCCATTATTCCCGATTATTATGACATCTGGGGCCAGCGCCACGCGCTGTCCGATGCCAGCTACATCGCGCTGCTCGGGGCGCTGGGCGTGCACGCGCGCACGGCGCAAGAAATAGAAACGGCGATCAGGGAGGCCGAATCCGAGCGCCTGCAGGATGTGCTTCCGCCCGTGATCGTGGTGAGCGAAAAGGCGGCGCCCTGGACCCTGAGCCTGAACCTTGCCGCTGCTGATGCGAACGGGCCGATCGCCTGGCGTCTGGTCGAAGAGGGCGGCGCCTGCCACGAAGGCGTGTTCGAGCGCGCCAGCGCGAACGGCGCAGAGCGCGCGCGGCGCGAGGTCTTGCTGCAGGCCGCCGCGCCCTGCGGCTACCACCGACTCGCGCTTCTGCGCGAGGGCAAGCCGCTCGGCGAATCGAGCTTCATCGTAGTCCCCGTGCGAAGCTACCGGCCGCCGGCCATCGAAAACGGCGGCCGCCTGTGGGGCGCGGCGGTGCAACTCTACGCGGTACGCTCCGAGCGCAACTGGGGCATGGGCGATTTCACCGATCTGGCGGCGCTGCTCGCGCAATGGGGCGCGCGCGGCGCGAACATCGTCGGGGTCAATCCACTGCATGCGCTGTACCCGCACAACCCGGAGCATGCGAGCCCCTACAGCCCTTCGTCGCGCTGCTTCGTCAATGTGCTGTACCTGGACGTCGAAGCGGTCGCCGATTTCAGCGAGTGCGCGGCAGCGCACTCGCACACACACACAGCCGAGTTTCAGTCGCGGCTGAAGGCGCTGCGCGCGGCCGAGTTGGTGGACTACGCCGGCGTCGCCGCGGTCAAGCTGCCGCTGCTTGAGTTGTGCTACACGCATTTTCGCGAGCACCACCTGGCCCGCGGCACACCGCGCGCGCAGGCCTTCCGTGCCTACCAGGATGCGCATGCGCCGGCGCTCCGACAGCAGGCGCTGTTCGAAGCGCTGCAGGAGCATTTTCACAGTGAAGACGCGCAGGTCTGGGGCTGGCCCGCGTGGCCCGAGGCCTACCGCGATCCCGCCGCGCCCGAGGTGGCGCGCTTTGCCGCGGCACACGCCGAGCGCATCGAGTTCTACGAATATCTGCAATGGCAGGCCGAACTGCAGCTTGCGGCCGTCGGCCGGCGTGCCGCGGAGCTGGGCCTGGGCGTGGGCTTGTACCAGGACCTCGCGGTTTCGGTAGACCGCGGCGGCGCGGAAGCCTGGGCCAACCAGCATCTGTACGCGATTGCGGCGAGCGTGGGCGCGCCGCCGGACGATTTCAATCTGCGCGGCCAGGACTGGGGACTGCCGCCGCTTGCGCCGGAGCGCCTGCGCGCGGCGGCCTATGCGCCGTTCGTCGCCACGCTGCGCGCCAACATGCGCCATGCGGGCGCCTTGCGCATAGACCACGTGATGGCGCTGGCGCGGCTGTTCTGGGTGCCCCAGGGCGGCGAGCCGCGCGACGGCGGCTATGTGCGCTATCCGTTCGAGGATCTGGTTGGCATCGTCGCGCTCGAGAGTCATCGCAACCGCTGTATGGTCATCGGCGAGGACCTGGGCACGGTGCCGGACGAAGTCCGCGCAACGCTCGCGCGCGTCGGCGTGCTGTCCTATCGCGTGCTGCTGTTCGAGCGCCAGCACTCGGGCGAGTTCAAGCGCCCGGGCGATTACCCGGCGGACGCCCTGGTCACCGCCGCCACGCACGACCTGCCCACACTCGCTGCCTACTGGGAAGGGAGCGACCTGGTGCTGCGCCAGGAACTCGGGCTGTATCCGAGCGAAGAAGTGCATCAGGCGCAGGTGGGCGTGCGCGTGCACGACCGCGCGCGGCTGCTGCGCGCGCTGGAGCGCGAAGGCCTGTTGCCCGAGGGCGCGACCCTGGATCCCGCCTGTCTGCCGCAGATGACGCCTGCATTGATGCTGCAGATACACGCGTTCCTCGCCCGCACCAACGCCTGCGTGCTGGTGGTGCAGCCCGAGGACATGCTCGGCATGCGCGAGCAGATGAACTTGCCCGGCACCACCAGCGAGCACCCGAATTGGCGGCGCAAACTGCCGCTCGCGCTGGAGCGCTGGCCGGAGGATGCAGGCTTCGCCGAACTCGTACGCTTGCTCGCGGCGCTGCGGCCGTCTGCCGCGGCGGGCGGCTGAAGGCCGGCTAACCGGCAAAGGCGCGTCCATGAATGCACTGCTTTCGACCGAGGACGACACGCTGATCGACGCCTGCCGGCAGAAGTCGGTGGAACTGCTGCGCACCAACCTGTCGCCGCAGGGCATCCTCGCCGCGACGCCGGGTGCGCGCGCCGATTCGCGCGGCTACGCGGCGATATTCGGGCGCGACGCCGCAGTGTGCGCGATCGGCATGGCGCTGTCAGGCGACGCGGAGCTCGAGCGCGGGGCGGTCACCGGCCTGGCCACACTGGCCGCGTACCAGGCCGCCAACGGCCAGATTGCCAAGTTCGTCGACGTGCGCCGGCAGGAAGCGGACTTCTGGTACCTGGGCTGCATCGACGCCACGCTCTGGTGGCTGATCGCGATCGACTATCTCGACCGGCGCGACCCGGGCGCCGCCCTGCGCCAGCGCTTCGCGGCCGGAATCGCGAAAGCGCTGCAGTGGCTGGGTGCGCAGGAGCACCAGCGCTTCTTCCTGCTGCAGCAGAACGAGGCGAGCGACTGGGCCGACATCATGCCGCGCTCGGGCTTCGTGCTCTACACCAACGCGCTCTGGTACAGCGTCAAGCAGCGCTATGCGCTCGCGCGCGCCGAGGAAACGCGCGCGAATTTCAACCAGCTGTTCCATCCGTTCAGCGCCGCGCTGTCGGAGTACCGGCGCGCGCGCCTGCTTACGCATTACGTAAAACGCAAGGCGAAGCACCGCGACCTCTATCTCTCCTTCGTCAACTTTTCCTTTTTCGGCGAGGAGGGCGATGTCTTCGGCAACCTGCTCGCGCTGCTGTGCGGACTGGCCGGGCGCGAGGCTGCACAGCGCACGCTGCGCGCGCTCGATCGTGCGCGCGTCGCCGAACACTGGCCGGTGCGCGTCGTGTGCGAGCCGGTTCCGGAGACGGACCCGCTGTGGCGCGCGTACATGTCGCGGCACCTGCAGAACCTGGAATGGCAATACCACAACGGCGGCATCTGGCCCATGGTCGGCGGCTTCTGGGTGGAAGCGCTGGCGCAGGCAGGCGAACGCGAGCGCGCGCTCGCCGAACTGGCAAAGCTCGCGCGCGTCAATGCGCTCGACAACTGGTCGTTCCACGAGTGGCTGCACGGCCGCACCCTGGCGCCGGGCGGCATGCGCGGCCAGTCCTGGAACGCGGCGGCGTTTCTGATTGCGCTGGATGCGGTGCGCGGCGGCGGTTCGGACTTCCTTTTTCCACGCTGACCCGCATCGCAGCGCATTGCAGTGGTATCTTAGAGGCCATTTCAGAATTACCGAAATGGCCCCGATTCAGGGGAGCGCGAGGGGAGACGCCCCGCAGGAAGTCCCCTTGGGGGATATCCCCTCGTTTTGAAACAGGCTCTTGGCGCCAGGCTGGAACCTGGCGCACGCTCGGCGGTGCGCAACGGGAGGTAAGCATGAATCGACCGCAATCCATCGGCAGCGCCGCGCGGATCATCGACGGGCGCGCGCCGGAAACAAGCCTCGCGGCGGAGTTTGCGCGCGTCCGCGCGCGCAGTCTGGAGCTCGCTGCCCCGCTGTCCGCCGAAGACGCCTGCGTGCAGTCCATGCCCGATGCGAGTCCGGCGAAGTGGCACCTGGCGCACACCACCTGGTTTTTCGAGACTTTCCTGCTGGAGCGATTCGAGCGCGATTTCCGGCCGTTTCGACCCGAATACCGGGTGCTGTTCAACTCCTATTACAACCAGGTCGG